>CAMKNF010000061.1 GCA_946414115.1 uncultured Ruminococcus sp.
CCACCGAGATCTACACTCTTTCCCTACACGACGCTCTTCCGATCTAATGCAAGCGTCTGAAGTGCATCTCCTGCAAGCAAGGCGGTATCTTCTCCGTAAACTATATGATTTGACGGCTTTCCTCGTCTTAAATCATCGTCGTCCATACAAGGCAAATCGTCGTGAATAAGCGAATATGTATGGATCATCTCAACAGCGCAAGCAAAGGGAGCTGCTTTTTCAGCTGTTTCGCCGCAAAGATTTGCAAACTCAAAAACAAGGCAGGGACGCACACGCTTTCCGCCTGCTTCAAGGCTGTACTTCATCGATTCAATTAGCTTTTTTTCCTTACAATTCAAGTCAGGCAGAAAATCAAATAGATATTTTTCCGTAACAGAAATATAATCAGTTTTCAACTAAATCACCCTCCCCATTTTTAATACGCTGTATTCTTTCGTTTATATCTTCAATCTGTCCTTTGCAGCTTTCAAGCTCTTTCATACAGAAGGCTAAAAGCTCGCAAGCCTGAGCGTACTGCTCAACGCTTTCCTGCAAGGTAAGACTATTGTTTTCCATATTTTTTACAATTTCTTCAAGCTTTGCGTTTGCCTCTTCAAACGTCATTTTTTTATTCATAGGAGTTACACCTCTGTTGATTTTAAAATATTAATCATCTGCATATTCAAGCAGTCTTTGAATCCTGTGATTTGCTCCGCTTCGGCTTATGGGCGGATTGAGATTCTGCCCCAAATCACGCAGTGACATTTCCGGATTTTCAAGCCTTAAATATGCAATTTCTCTTAAATCATCGGGCAATGAATCAAGACCGTTTTTCTTTTTGATTTTTTCAATTGCTTCAAGCTGTTTTGCGGCGGCAGTCGCTACCTTGCCGATATTTGCAAGCTCACCGTTTATTCGGCGGTTTACGTTATTGCGCACAAGCTTTACAGCCTTTGTGCCCATAATTTCCATAGCCTTTACCGGTGCACCGATATATGTAAGTAAGTCGCAGATTTGTTCACTGCCCTTGAAATAGACAACGTAGCTGCCGTTTCTCACAACTGTTTTCGGCGTAAAATCACACTCGGTAATTTCTGAAAGAATTTTGCATAAATCAAGTGAAAGATTCTTGTGCGGCACGCAAAATTCTGCATGATACCCCTTCAAAGGGTCGGAAACCGAACCGCAGGAAAGGAAAACTCCTCTGACAAACGCAGATGACAGCTCCTCTGAACAAACGTTAGCCCTATTTACACGAAGTGTAATTTGACTTGAAGAATGGCCGAAGTCCTCAAAAATCCTCTTACAGTCATCAGAATCTACAACTACTACCTTAAAAAGGTGACTGTCGCTTGATTTTGTACGAAGTGCTGTCTGCTTTTCAATTATCGGCATATATAAATTCTGAAGCAAAAATGTTATTCGCTTGCAGGCGTAGGTGTTTTCGGTTTTGAAAACTATTCTGCTTTCGGAAAACGTCTTTCCGAACAGCAACATTCCGTAAAGCTCTGCTTTTAAAAGCTCCCTGTCGAAAACCTCTGCACTGCAAAGCTCTTTTTTTATTTCGGAAGAAAAAGACACTTTTGTCCTCCCTTGGTTACATTAATCACTTTACTTTGATACGTCACGGTGCTGAATAACACAACGGTAGCCCTTCTGAACAAAATGTTCGTCAAGCGTTCTTGCTATTGTAACGCTTCTGTGTTTTCCGCCTGTACAGCCTATTCCGACCACAAGCTCGCTCTTGCCCTCTTTAAGATACAGAGGAACGGAGAAATCAAGCAAATTAAGAGTTCGCTTTATAAACTCCTGTGTATCGTCACTGTCGAGAACATATTCACGTACCTCTTTATCAAGTCCCGTAAGGTGCTTAAGCTCGGGAATATAATAAGGATTCGGCAGACAGCGAACGTCAATAATCAGGTCGGCTTCAAGTGGGATTCCGTACTTAAAGCCGAATGACATAAACGTAAGCGTCAGACTCTGGGAGGTGTCCTCCATAAACATTGACATAACACGCTCACGCAACTGTTTATTTGACATATATGTTGTATCAATTTTGTAGTCAGCAAGCTTTTTTATCGGAATAAGCAGAGCCTTTTCAAACTCTACCGCCTCTGAAACAGAGCCGTCCTTAAGACGTTCCGACAGAGGATGCTTTCTGCGTGTTTCTTTATATCGTACAATAAGGCAATCAACCTTTGCATCAAAGAAAAGTATGCTAACGCTTTTATACTTCTGCTTGAACTTTTCAATTTCTGCATACATATCTTCAAAGTTCTCATTGCCTCTTACATCAACTACTACGGCAACACGCTTCATCATATTGTCCTTTGAACTAAGGCACAATGAATAGAGCGTGGAAAGAAGTGACGCAGGAATATTATCAACACAATAGTATCCTATATCTTCAAGAACGTGGAGTGCGCTTGTTTTTCCTGCACCCGACATTCCCGTAATTATTACAAATTCCATAATATCACCAAACTAAATCAGAGAATAATCAGTTCACATTCAAGACTATAGCCTGTTTTTTCTGAAACAGTTTTCTGAATTTCACCAATCAAATCTCTTACATCTTTTGATGTTGCATTTGACTTGTTAATTATAAAGCCTGCGTGTTTTTCTGACACCTGTGCACCTCCGCAGGTTTTGCCCTTTAAGCCGCACTGTTCGATTAATGCACCTGCAAAATTGCCCTCGGGACGTTTGAAAACACTTCCTGCACTCGGGTATTCAAGCGGCTGCTTTGTGCTGCGGCGTGACATATAATCGTCCATTTTTGCTCTTATTTCATCGGGATTTCCCTTTTTGAGTTTTAGGGTAACTCCGGTAATTATCATATTATTTCTGCGATAAACGCTTGTTCTGTAACCGAAATTCAAATTTTCCTTTTCGGTTCTTCCGATTTCACCGCTCGGAGAAATGTGCGAAACGCTATGTACTATGTCTTTCATTTCACCGTCATATGCACCTGCGTTCATAAATACTGCGCCGCCGACTGTGCCGGGGATTCCCCATGCAAATTCAAGTCCGGATAAGCCGCAATTGAGAGCAAACTTGCAGAGATAAGCAAGCGTTGCACCGGCACCGCAGAAAATAGTTGTATCATCTAACAACGTAATCTTACGGAAATCACCGTCAAGACGGATTACAGCACCCCTGATTCCCTCATCGCTCACAAGCAGATTGCTTCCGTTTCCGAGAATCATATAGTCAACATCTGAAGCCTGACACTCTTTCAAAATCGTGCTTAATTTGCTTAAATTATTTACCTTTATATATACGTCAGCATTTCCGCCGATTTTAAATGACGTGTGCTTGCTCATAGGCTCATATTTTCTTGCTTCGCAACCCAGAATTTCGGCGAGATTGAAAATGGTTTCGCTTTTATTCATAAAATACCCCTTTACTCAAAATCAGTATGAAATATTCTTCTCATCAAAATATGCTTTCAGATTTTCAACGCTTGTGTTTACAATAAGCTTTTCAGGAAAATCAATGTCCTCAAGTATTTCAAGCGTTTTGTATGCTCTTCCGAGAGTATTTGTAAAATGAGCGTCAGTGTCAACACAAATCCTTGCACCGTATTTTTTGCAGAGCTTTGCAATTGTAACGCAGTTTCCGACATAATCTCTGCCGTATCTGAAGGCTGAATCGTTTATTTCAACGAGCTTTCCGTTCTTTGCAAAAGCAGGAATAACTTTTTCATAATCGTATTTAAAGTAATCCGAGCCGCTGTGACCGATTACATTTACATTCGGATTTTCTGCTAATTTGAGGTAAGCGTTAGTGCACTTTTCAACCGTCGCCTTTCCATCAAGTGTAATTGTGTGCATTGACGCTACTATCCAGTCAAGCTGTTGTTGGAGCGAGGCTTCAACATCAATATTACCGTCGTAATCGCAGATATTTGCTTCGATACCACGCAGAAGTCTTACGCCCTGAAGATACTCCGGTAAAATCCCAAGTGATTCAAAATAAAACGGGCCCGGTGCACCCGCCATTGTACGGGCATGGTCGGTTATTGCAATTGCAAATAGTCCTAATTTGGATGCTTCATTAGCCATTTCGGTTACTGTTGCATATGCATGAGTTGATGCAATTGTATGTGTGTGAAGGTCTGCTATTAACTTCATTTATGTTTACTCCCATTTATCTACTATGGTTTTAGGTGAATCGGCAACCTCGTCAACGTCCATTCCAAGACTGCGCAACAAATCCTGTGCGGCATTGTAGCCCATTTTCTTCTGTCTGTTGTTCATTGCGGCTACTTCTATAATTACTGCAAGGTTTCGTCCGGGCTTAACGGGAATTGTAAGAGTCGGCACTTCAACACCGAGAATGTCCATATATTCATTATCAAGTCCCATTCGGTCATAAACCTTTGCGCTGTCCCAGAGTTCAAGGTTGATTACCATATCAATCTTTTCCTGCATTTTAACAGCACCCATACCAAAGAGCTTACGTGCGTTGATAATTCCTATTCCTCGAAGCTCAATAAAATGCCTGATATTTGCAGGTGACTGCCCGATAAGCGTTGTTGCAGATGTTCTGCGGATTTCAACGGCGTCATCGGCAACAAGGCGATGTCCACGCTTGATAAGCTCCATAGCTGTTTCGCTCTTACCAACTCCGCTGTCGCCTATAAGCAGACAACCTTCACCGTAAACCTCGACAAGTACGCCGTGTCGGGTAATTCTCGGTGCAAGAGCGCGGTTAAGATAGTGAACAAGACGGGCAGTTAAATCCGAAGTGCTGTCATCTGTACTAAAAATCGAAACCTTGTGCAGTTTTGCACTCTCCAGAATTGCAGTTGAAGGCTCAATGTCACGACAGATAATTACAGCAGGCGGACCAAAGCTGAAAATTGAGTCGATAACCATTCTTTGAGCTTCCGAACCGAAACGTCCGAGATATGAAAACTCGGTATTTCCGAGAACCTGAATACGCTTGTTATCAAAGAATTCAAAGTAGCCTGTAAGCTCAAGTCCCGGTCTGTTAATTTCAACAGTCGTTATATTAATATCCCTATAATTTTCCGCTGCATAAACCTCACGCAGGTCTAAATCATTGACAATATCCAACAAAGGAACAGAAAATTCAACAGACATACATTCACCGCCTTAAATTTTTCGGGTATTATAGTTATCTTTATTATACACCATATTGAGGTCGGTATAAAGTCTTTTTATGAATTATTTTTCAATTATTTTATTATTTTTCTCATTTTGCAGCATTAATTTTTAAGGTTTCTGCTTTTATTTCTTTATCAGAATTAATATATGAAACAGAAAAAACTTTATTGCTGTCTGAATAAAAATTATTGAATATAGATAAAGAATTTAAACTTATATGCTTGTTATTGTTCTTTAACAGAATAATATGTTCTTCTGCCTTTTCGGGCAGCTTTTTATCATTTGCAAATTTTTCAAGCAAATTTTCATCGCATAATGTTACATACATAAGCGGTGAAAAATACGGCTTTTCTGATATATACCTAATATCATTTTTAAGTGTTTTATCCATTATTCTCTCTTCTGTTATGAACAATTCAACCTTTGAAAGCGAAAGGTTCGGTATATACTCGCTTTTTGCTTTTGAGCAGGCTTGTTCAAACGAATCTGCAAACACCGAAGTAAAAACCGGAGTATCCGAGCTTGAAAGCAGATAAAATGTGTAGCATATTTTACCGTCCTTTTCCCCTACTGTTACTGTTTCAGCAATTGAAGCCTTGTCAACCTGTTTAGAGCTTGAACAACCTGTGAACAGTATTGATGTTATGCAGAGCAGGATTAATATTATTTTCTTAGCCATTTAGTCTCCTCCTGAAAGCAATCAGATAGAACGTTGGAATTACAACTGCTGAAACAAAAGTAAGGATATTGAACAAATAGTGGTTGATTAATAATTCTTTTACTGCATTAAAATAATTTGCACAAATAAAAAGGACAAAAATTATTATTGAAAAAACGAGTATTATAGGCAATGAACTGCTTTTACCTGTTGATTTGCAAATACACGTGAGTATGAGTGAAATTACAAGGAATACTGTAAGCACCGAGATTGAGAGGTAAAGGCTGTCAAAACCGTCTAAATCTCCGAAATGTGTTGATTTTGAAAGCAAGAAGCATCTGTAATCCTGCGCAAACGCATACTCTCCGAGTGCGAATGTTGTAAAAAACAGAATCAGTGCAAAGATTATTGTTGTAATAATAATTGAATATACTATCTGTCTTGGGCGGAAGTTTTTTGTATATCCCGATAAAACTGCAAAAATCACCGCAGCAAAGGCAGGAGTAAGAAAAAAAGAAGTGTTGTTTATAAAATCGGTTTTCTGTCCTCTAAAAGAAAAATTCGTTGCGTTTATTTCTAAATTAGAAATATTGCCTGCAAAAATCAGAACGAATACTATAAATGAAAACACAAAAATAAATATTGAGCATCTTGCAATTGCGTTTGTTCCTTTGTAGGCGGCATATATGCAGACTGCAAGCAAAACCAGAGCAACTGCAAAAATATTTGCTTCACTGTTGAGTTTATTTGAAAACATATCGCAGTATTTAATTAAAAAATATTCTGCTGTATAAACAAAATACATACAGTAAAATGCTGATATAAAAATTATTGCATTTGGAGTTTTGATATGAGCAAACGACATAAAATCAAGATCTGTTCTGCTCTTAATTATTGCCGACGGAATAAAAAATAAAGCCGTTATTAAAAATCCTGAAATCAGAGTTAAGAGATCGAATAAAAATGAAGTTCCTTTTGGAATTTCAAAGCTTTCAAGTAAGATTACGGAGACGCCTGCAAGAAAAATCAGGAGCAACAACCGCTTTGACGGGAATTTAATTTTTGTCTGCATAGCTGTCCTCCGTTTCGGGGAATTTCTGCACCTTTATTGTGCGCCTTGAAAGGCTCTTCCAATCTGCACGTATAAAGACATCTCTCATACTTTTAAGTGAAAAGGGAGCAAGCGACGACATATAAGGTACGCCGAGAGAAGTTTTAGCACACATATTTATTATCACTACACAGGACGCAAGAACTATTCCCCACAAGCCGAAAATTCCGCCTACAATTACGAATAAAAAGCGGAGAACGGTTATCGGCGGATATAGCGGAGAAGTGACATAACTGCAAATTGCGGCGGTTGCTACTACCATAAGTGTAGAGGAGCTGATAAATCCTGCACTTACTGCACTTTCACCTATTACAAGTGCGCCTACTATGCTGACAGCGTGTCCGAGAGGTTTGGGGATTCGCAGTCCTGCTTCTCGCATAATTTCGTACACAAAGGTGATAATCACAACTTCAAGCGTTACAGGTAAGGGTGTTGCAGAAAGGGATTCAGAAGTTTTTATAAGCAGTCCGGTCGGAAAATATTCGGGGTGAAACTGGGCAAATGCAGTATAAAGTCCGGGAAGATACACCGCAATAAAAAACGAAAGATACTTTAAAATTCGGATAAATGCAGCGTAATACGGACGATTTGAGTAATCATCAACGCTCTGGAATTCCTCAACAAACAGGTGAGGTAAAATTATCACCGCAGGGGTGCCGTCTATGAGTATTGCAACTCTGCCCTCTGTCAATTTTCCGCATACGGTATCGGGGCGTTCGGAGATTCCCACTCCTGAAAAAATTGACTTTGAACCTTTGTCTTCAAGATATTCCGTCAGATAGCCTGACGCAAGTACAGTTTCAAGATTGCAATCATTCAGACGATTACGGATTTTTTTAAGGATTTGGGGAGAAACACTTTTTTGAAGATAGCAGAGCATAAGCTGTGTTTGTGATTCACTGCCTACTGTAATTGTTTCAAACACAAGGTCGGGACTTTTTATTCTTCTGCGGATAAGCGTCATATTTATTCGCAATGGTTCGGTAAAGCCTTCCCTTGAGCCACGCTGGACGACCTCGCTTTCAGGCTCGCTTACACTTCGGAAAGAAAATCCCTGAACACCTATTGCAAGCATTCTGTCTGTTCCGTCCACAGCAAGCAATGCAAATCCCGATGTTGAAAACATCACCGCTTCATCAAAGGTGTTGAATTCGACAATTTCGCTTGACGTAAGAACAGAACTTTTAATTTCGTCTAAAATTTTATCCGATGAAGTTTCGGTAAAGCTGTATGCAAGCAAAGGATTGATTACCGAGAGTGCAATAACATCTTTACTGCACATTCCCTCAATTGTGATTATCGCCGCATTTATGGAATCAAGTGCAGACAAGGTCATTTCACGAACTGTAAAGTCCGCAGAGGATGCAAACATATTTTTAAGTGTATCAAGATTTTTTGTCAATGATTTGTACATATTACCACCGATAATTAGTTTTTGCCGCAATTATATTTTTATTCGGAAGAATATGTAAACACTTTTTGCAGATATTAACAGTGGTGATTCTATGATTATTTCAATTATACGAACAATACTTCTGTATGCATTCGTTGTGCTTGCCGTGAGGCTTATGGGAAAACGACAAATAAGCGAAATGCAGCCGAGCGAGCTTGTAATCACGCTTATAGTATCAGAAATTGCGGCTATCCCCATGCAGAACACTTCCCAACCGTTGTTAAGCGGAATCATTCCCGTAATGGTGCTTGTTGCTCTTGAAATTGCGGCAAGCGTACTGATGATGAAAAGCGGAAAATTCCGTAAAATAATGTGCGGAAGTCCGATTGTTGTTATACGTGACGGAAAAATTTTACAAAATGAAATGCGCAGACTCAGGCTGACTACCGAGGATTTATGTGTTCAGCTTCGACAACAGGATATTTTTTCAATTGAGGATGTTCAATACTGCATTGTTGAAACAAACGGAAAAGTCAGCGTTCTTGAAAAGCCTCAAAAAAGAACTCCAAGTGCAGACGACCTGAAAGTAAAAATCAAGGACAACAAAATTGAAACCGTTGTAGTAAGCGACGGTCAGATACTCGACAACTCGCTTAAGCTTTGCGGCAAAAACAAGGACGATGTCTATAAGATTCTGAAAAGTGAACACACTAGGCTAAAGGATGTTTTTCTTATGACGCTTGACGCACTCGGGAAATACAACATTGTGCAGAAAGAGGACAGCGTATGAAAAGAATATATGTTTCATTAATATTTATATTAATTGTTGCAATTTGCGCCGCTTTACAGCTTGGCTACGTCAGCGCAGAGGTTGACAGCTTTGTTTCAATGATTGAACAGAGCGATAAATATATGAGAAAAAGTGATTTTGAAGAAGCTATCAGCGTATGCAAAAATATCGAAGAAAAATGGGACGATACGGCTAAAAAAATTGATATGCTTCTTATTCACGATTATGTTGACGAAATTGGCAACAAGATTTCTAATATGCGTTCCTATGCAGAAAATTGCAGTCCGGATATGTACTTTGCAGAAAGTACCACAGCAAAAAAAGAACTCGCTTCCATTAAAGAAAGCGAATACCCATTAGCAGAAAATATTTTATAATCAATTAAGCTGATTGGCTTTTGAAATCTTTGTTCTTACTATTTCTATCAGCCAGAAAATCAGGAACACAACTGCGTTGACAATTACAACGCTTGCTCCTGTAGGAGTGTCAAGCGAATACGAAGCGCACATTCCGACAAAAAAACAACAGATTGAAAGCACACCCGAGCAGAGAATTACCGACTTGAATTTTTTGCAGACTCTCATTGAAGAAAGTGCAGGGAAAATTATCAGTGCAGAAATAAGCAAAGTTCCCATTATTCTCATACCGATAACGATTGTAAGCGCAGTTAATAGCGCAATAACCGTATTATATGCGCCTGTTTTCAAGCCCGTTGCCTTTGAAAAGCTTTCGTCAAAGGTAACGGCAAAAATTTTGTTATAGAAAATTACGAAAACTACTATAACTACAAGTGCAAGCACTGCGCACATTATTGCGTCGGCATTTGTTGTTGCAAGAATACTTCCGAATAAATAGGAGTTCAGGTCGGTATTTACTCCCGAAACACTTACGCACACAACACCGATTGCAAGTGAAGTGCTTGAAATTATCGCAATTGCGGCGTCGCCGTTGATTTTGCTGTTCTCGGAAAGCCTTAAAAGTAAAAATGCCGCAATGATTATTACGGGAACTGCAACCTCAAGCGGTGCAAGATTCAGAGATGCGGCAATTGCAAGTGCTCCAAATCCCACATGAGAAAGTCCGTCACCTATCATTGAATAACGTTTCAGCACAAGCGTTACCCCGAGCAAGGATGCGCAAAGCGAAACAAGCAAGCCTACAATAAAAGCTCTGATTATAAAATTATACGAAAACATTTCTGCAAGTATTTCTATCACTGCAAAGAGATCGGAAGAGCGTCGTGTAG
>CAMKNF010000062.1 GCA_946414115.1 uncultured Ruminococcus sp.
GATACTTGATGGTGACTGGAGTTCAGACGTGTGCTCTTCCGATCTAGAATTTTCTTCTCGTTTTTCTCTGTCAACTCGGCAAGTTCGAGCTTTTCGGGGCTTACGTAAAATTCATTTAAGAATTTTCTTTTTGCCCCATCTGCTCCGAGTTCTTCGCACAAACGTCTGAACAGCTTTACGGGGCGAACGCCTGTAAGCACTCCCCACGGCTGTGTATAACCCGAATACTGACATAAAAGCTTGTAGAGAAGCTGTGCAGAGGTAAGCTCGTTATCATCGGTTTTACCGGCTACAAGCGATTTATGAAAGTTATTAATTGATACCTCTATTTTAACATTGTCCGATAATTCGGTATAAATATACGGCTTCTCTAAAGAATCAAAGGTTTTGTTAACAATGATTTTTTCATTTGGGAAAAACAGCCTTGTAAGGTTTTCAAGTTCAAACCAGAAATTATGATTTTTAACATATAAATTCATATTACAGCATCCTCATCAGAGGGTTGTATTTTCTTTCGTGTTCAAGTGTTGAAAGCGGACCGTGACCGGGAATTACACGGTAATCTCCCGAAAGGTTTTTAAGCCTTAAAATTGAGTTATACATATCGCTGTTACTGCCCGTAGGTAAGTCAGTTCTTCCGTAGGATTCACAGAAAAGAGTATCGCCGCTTATAAGCGTATCATTAAAAATAAAACATCCGCCGCCGCTTGTGTGGCCGGGAGTCTGAATGTAGCGTATTTCAGTTTCTCCGAGCATAAAGGAGTCGTTGTCATTTAAAAGTATATCGGCTGAAAAAGCAGGTAAATCAATGTTATGATTAACGCTTAAATTCAGAGTAGGCGTGCTTAAAAACTTATTTTCTTTTTCACCTGTCACAATTTTTGCATTAAACCTGTCAGCAAGCTGTTTTGCAAAGCCTATGTGGTCATAGTGACCGTGAGTGAGCATTACATATTCAAGCTTTCCGCCGTCTTTTTCAATCTGCTCAATAAGCTCATCTGACTTTTCTCCCGGGTCAACTACGGCTGATTTACCTGTTGCTTTGTCAACAAGATAACAACAGTTTGTTGCAAGAAAGGTCACGTTATATACTTTTACATCTATCATTTTTTCAAGTCCTTTGAGTTAATTTCAATTGTTACAGGCCCGTCGTTTGTAAGAGAAACCTGCATATCTGCGCCGAAAACGCCCTTTTCCACACGTGAAATTCCGTTATCGGTCATTTTCTTGCAGAAATATTCGTAAAGAGGCTCGGCTGTTTCGGAACGTGCGGCAGCAATAAAGCTCGGGCGACGTCCGTGAGAACAGTCGGCACAAAGAGTGAAGTTTGAAATAACAAGCACACCGCCGCCTACATCGGTAAGTGAAAGGTTCATCTTATCGTTTTCATCGGTAAAAATACGAAGTCCCGATATTTTTGCGGCGAGCACATCTGCGTCACGCTGTTCATCACCGTTTTCAACACCGAGCAGAATCAGAAATCCTTTTTCAATCTGTCCGACTGTTTTGTTTTCAATATCAACACGTGCATTTGATACACGCTGTAGGATTGCTTTCATATTATAACCTCTTGATTTCCTCGATTCCGTTAATGTCGGAAAGCTTTGAAATAACGCCACGCAGATGATTACGTCCCATAACGTCAATCGTTGCGGTAACAACAGCCTTGCCGTCTTTAAGCTCTCTTGAATTAAGCGAATGAATAAAAATATGCATATTCGAAAGCTTGATTGTGACATCTGCAAGAAGACCTGTTCTGTCAGTTGCAGTAATCTGTAAGGTACTGCGGAAAGCTTCTCCTGTTTCATCTTCCCAATAGCAGGAAACCCAGCGTTCAGGCTCTTCGCTCTTGGAAATATCTTTCGGTACATTTGTACAGTTACGTTTATGAATTGAAACACCGTAACCTCTTGTGATGTAGCCGATTATATCGTCACCGGGCAGAGGATTACAGCAGTTTGAAAACTTAATAAGCACGTCGTCTGCACCCTCGATTACAACTCCCGATGTCGCTTTATTGCGTTTTACAGGAGCTTGCGGAACAGATATTTCCTCAATATCAACAGCATAGGTTTTCTGATACTCCTCTTTAAGTCTGGGCATAATTTTCCAGAGCTGAACACCGCCGTAGCCGATTGCAGCATAAAAATCGTCAAGCGTATTATACTGCTTTTTTACCATAATCTTCTTGAGAAATTCAGCGTATTCTTCCTCGGTAAGATTGATTCCGTGACGCTTAAATTCACGTTCAAGCATCTGTTTGCCTTCAACAATATTTTCGTCACGCTTTTCGTTTTTATACCATTGGCGGATTTTTGACTTTGCAGAAGCTGTTTTGCATATGTCAATCCACGACTTGTTGGGATGTTCTTCCTTTTGAGTAATAATCTCACAGATTTCGCCGGTTTTGAGCTTATAATCGATTGGCACAATTTTTCCGTTTACCTTTGCGCCGACCATTCTGTGACCTACCTGAGTATGAATTATATAAGCAAGGTCAACAGGAGTTGAGCCACGAGGAAGACTTATAACGTCGCCCTTTGGAGTAAATACATAAACATCGTTCTCTTCAAAGTCGTTGCGTATATTCTTTGCGATGTCTGTAGCATCTTCAGCCTGGAGCTGGTCAAGAATCATACTCTTTACCCGTTCAATATTCTCCTGCATCTTATCATTCTTATTGCCGCCGCCCATTCCAAGCTTGTATTTCCAATGTGCGGCGATACCGTATTCTGCTGTATAGTGCATTTCCCATGTTCTTATCTGAACTTCAAACGGAATTGCCTTATTGTCAAGAACAGTAGTATGAAGGGACTGGTACATATTCGGCTTGGGCATTGAAATGTAATCCTTGAAGCGGTTCGGTATAGGCTTGAAAATATCGTGAACTACGCCGAGAACATTGTAGCAGTCAGGCACAGTATCAACAATAACCCTGACTGCAAAGACATCAAAAATCTGGTCTATTGTTCTGCCCTGCATAAATGTTTTACGGTAGATGCTGTTAATGCTTTTAACTCTGCCGCTTATATATACGTTTTTAATTGTATTTTCTGTCTTATCAAGAATCTGTTTCTTTATTGATTCAATAAATTTATCTCTGCCCTCTTCATTCATTAATAGAGCGTCTTCGATTTCCTTATAACCAACGGGGTCAAGATACTGCAAAGAACGGTCTTCAAGCTCATCCTTAACGGTTTTGATACCAAGACGGTGAGCAATCGGGGCAAAAACCTGCATATTTTCAAGTGACTTATCCCTACGCTTCTGCTCGGGCATACAGTCCATTGTACGCATATTGTGAAGTCTGTCGGCAAGCTTTATGATTATTACCCTGATGTCATCAGCCATTGCAATAAGCATTTTTCGGATATTTTCCGCCTGCTGCTGTTCACGTGTAGAATAAGGAATTTTTGAGATTTTGGTTACACCGTCAATCAGCTTTGCAACTTCTCCTCCGAACTGCTTGGAAATTTCATCAAGCATTACGGGAGTATCTTCGACAACGTCGTGCAAAAGTGCGCCGCAGATTGAATCGGTATCCATTCCAAGCTCGGCTACAATGCAGGCAACAGAAGTCGGATGGAGTATATAAGGTATTCCCGACACTCTGCGCTGGTCGCCATGAGATTTTTCGGCAAGCTTATATGCTTTTTTGATTTTTTCCATATCATAGGTATTTTCCGAACGCTCAAGAATATTCTTTAGTTCGGAAAAATCTTGATAATGAGCCACATTTGAATACTTACTCACCGTAACACCCCTCTTTTAGTTTTCTTATTATACGTGCAGAGTCGAGCGAAACCTTACCGTTTACATTTTTAAGCTTAATAGTGCTTGATTTCATACTTTCACAAACTTCGATAAGATTAAGCTCACTCATTGCTTTAAGTATAACTCTAATTTTACCAAAACTCAGCTTATTGTCAAGCTTATGTACGAGAGTAGCAAAAGAAAAATTATATCCGCCGTTTGATTTCAGAAATCTGTAAAGCAATGCAAAATCGTCACGTGTCGGTAAAATTGACAGCAACTGCTGTTTTGTAAGAGAGTTTCCGAGGCAGAAATCTTCAAAAATACGTCCGCTTTGCAAGATTTCAAGTGAATTGTCACTGTCGGCTTTAACATCCTTAACGATTACAGAAACGCTTACATTACCGTTGTATTCGTTTGTATCGAGCGTTACCGCTAAATCAAGCAAATCCCCCTTTTTGTAGGAAAATTCCTCCATTGAAGTAAAAAAGCAAAGTGCGTTAATTATTGCGCCGTTTCTTGAAAGGGCAAGCTTGAGGTGCTTATTATTCGATAAAGGAATAATATTATCAAGAGTCATTTTGTAAAGACCAAAAATCGGGGTAGGATTACCTGAACCGAAGGGTTGTAAGCACGAAAGCGACTGCACAAGGTCAACGGTAATAAATGCCGGATTGAGCTTACACTCAATATTCAGTTTGTCAAAAGGCATATTGCTAAATGAACTTGCAAACTCATTAATTCTTTTTCGGAACAAAGAAATATTTTTACTTTCAAGTGACAAGCCGACAGCCATCGGATGACCGCCGTAATGGGTAAGTAAATCAGCACAGGCAAACACTGCGTCACAAAGAGGAAATCCCTCAACACTTCTTCCGGAAGCTTTAGCCGTGTCACCGAAACGTGAAATTACAATTGTCGGCTTTCCGTAAATTTCTTTAATACGTGAAGCGACAATTCCAATTACACCCTGATGCCAGTTTTCACCGTCAATTACTATTATCTTGTCTAATATAAGCGACGGGTTTTTTTGTATTTCAAAATCAATTTTATTTAAAATTTCTGCTTCTATCTGTCTGCGTTCTGTATTGTCATCACACAATTGCGAGGAAATTTCATTTGCCTGTTCTTCATCTTCAGTAAGCAAAAGCTCAACGGATTTTCCCGAAAGTCCAAGTCTGCCAACTGCATTTATTCGTGGTACAATTGTGAATGATACGTTGCCTGCGGTAAGGTTTTTCCCTGCAAGTCCGGAGCTTTCAACAAGGGCATTAATTCCTACCCTGTCGCTGTTTATGATACTTTGAAGTCCACGCTTGACAAACACTCTGTTTTCGCCTTTAAGCTCAACAATATCACCGATTGTTCCTATACTCAACAAATCGGCGTAATTGTCGAGGAGAGAATTTACGTCGCAATATTCTCCCTCAAGAGCCATAATAAGCTTGAAAGCCACTCCGACTCCCGAAAGATTTTTGAATTTACTCTGACAATCCTGTCTATGTAAATCTATAACTGCGCAGGCATTTGGAAGATTTCCCGTCGGCATATGGTGGTCTGTTACAACGGTATCAATTCCGAGTGATGTCGCATAGTCAATTTCTTGCAAAGCCGCAATGCCGTTATCAACGGTAACTATCAGTCTTACTCCCTTTTCCTTTAGAAAATCAACCGCTGAAATATTCATTCCGTAGCCCTCTGTTTCACGTGACGGAATGTAGTACATTGCGTTTGCACCGATTGCATCAAAATATGAATATAAAAGTGCGGTAGAGGTTACCCCGTCAGCATCGTAATCACCGTAAACACAGATCAGTTCATCGTTATCAAGAGCTTTTCTGATACGATTGACAGCCTTATCCATATCCTTAATTTCAAAAGGAGAGGTGATTTCGGAATCATTGTAGAGAAAATCTTCAATTTCTTCCTGTGTTTTTATATTTCTTATCTGGAGCAGCATTGCAACAATTGCAGGCAGCTCATATTTAGTTTGTATTTCAGAGGCTTCAGCTTTGTTAAGCTCTGATACTGTCCACAATTTCAAAAAATGCAACAACCTTTCAATTAATTGTTATATTCATTAAGCATTGATTCAGCGTGAGTTAATGCGGCTTCCGTAATATTAACACCGCCGATTATGCGTGCAAGCTCATTTACTCTGCCGTTATGGTCAAGAATTGAAACGTCGGTAAAGGTTCTTCCGTCGTCAATCTGCTTGCGGATTAGGTAATGGTGGTCTGCAAGGGCGGCAATCTGTGCCTGATGCGTTACGCAGAGCACCTGACTGTTTTCGGATACCTGCTTTAGCTTTAAGCCAACCTTTTCTGCGGCAGAGCCTGAAATTCCTGTGTCTACCTCGTCAAAGATTAATGTATCGACTGTGTCAGACGCTGAAAGAACTGTTTTTATTGCAAGCATCATTCTTGAAAGCTCACCGCCTGATGCGATTTTTGCAACAGGGCGTGGCGTTTCACCGGGGTTTGCGGAAATTAAAAGCTCTACCTTATCAATGCCCTTCGGGTTGAATTCGGTTATTTCAAACTGCGGAACAAGCTCTACATTCGGCATATTGAGAAAGCTCATTTCTTCTTTTACCTTTTTAGCAAATTCTTTGGCTACTTTTTTACGGTGCTTACTTATCTTCTGCGCTGACTGCATAGTAAGATTTTCAGCCTTTTCAACCGCTTCAATAAGCTCGTCACGGTTTTTGTCGAAGTTTACAAGCTCGTCAAGCCTTGACTGCATATTTTCCGCAAGCGGTATTAAATCATCACAGGGGCAGTTATATTTTCTTGAAAGGCGATTGAGTAAATCAAGCCTTTCTTCGATTTCTTCAAGCCTTTGCGGATCACTTTCAAGGTTATCGATAGCGTCGGAAATACTTTCGGCGCAGTCCTTGAGATTATAATAAACATCGGAAAGTGTATCTGAAAGTGATTCGTATTCGGGATTGTATTCAGCCGCTTTCTGAATATTTGAACAGGCGGAATCGACAACTTCAACTCCGCCATCGAAATTTTCATTGCCCGATAAAAGCATTTTAGCTTCATTTAACAGCGAAAAAATCTTTTCAAAACTCATAAGAGAAGTGCGTTCTGCTTCAAGTGCCTCTTCCTCACCGAGCTTTACATCGGCGTCGTTAAGCTCCTGAACCTGAAATGAAAGCAAGTCAATCTCTTTCAAACGTTCGCTTTCATCGGTATTTGCTTCATTTAATTTCTTTTTAAGAATTTTATATTCCTTGTAGTTTTCCTTATATTCAGCTAAAAGCTCACTGCTTTTGCCGTAGCTGTCTATGTAATCAATATGAGTTTCGGGTGAAAAAAGCTCGTAGCTTTCGTGCTGACCGTGTATGTTAATCAGGTACTTCGACAGTTCCTTAAGCATCGAAACAGTTGCAGGTCTGCCGTTGATTTTACAACTGCTTTTGCCTGATGAATTAAGCATTCTCTGTAAAATAAGCACGCCCTCGTCATCGGAAAAGCCAAGCTCTTCAAGTTTACTTGATACTTCATTATTGATATTTTCAAACTGTGCGCTGACAAAGGCAGACTGCTCCCCCGTCCTGATTATATCCTTTGAGGTACGCTGTCCCATTATCGCATTGATTGCGTCTATTATGATACTTTTACCTGCGCCTGTTTCACCCGTCAGCACATTTAGACCGTTGCTGAAATCAATCGACGTTTTTTCGATTACGGCTATATTTTCTATGTATAATGTCTGTAGCATTTGCAATTCACCTTGTTCAAATAAGCTTTTTGAGTTCTTCCGTAAGATTTACGGCAAGCTGTGAGCTTCGACAGGCAATAAAAATAGTGTCGTCACCTGCGATTGTTCCTACAACGGCTTTGTAGTCGTTTGAATCAAGCGCTGCGCAAACTGCCTGAGCCATTCCGCTTAAAGTCTTGATTACTACAATATTCTGTGCAAAATCTATTGAGTTTACCGAAGAAGCAAAAAGAGAAGAAAAGTTTGAACGAATATCCGTTGAGTTCTTTGAAGCGGAAACATATCGGTATTTTCCATCCGAGCCGAGAGTTTTTACAAGGCGCAAATCCTTTATATCACGGGAAATTGTAGCCTGTGTTGCCTTGTAACCCTCATCCTTAAGGCGAGTAAGAAGCTCGTCCTGCGTTTCAATCGGGTATTCGGTGATTATGTCAAGAATTTTGGCGTGTCGTCTTGATTTCATCAGATTTCCCTCTCTTTCAGCTTTTCGTTTAGTTTTCTGTAAAAATTACGTTTGTTTATTGAAACAAATTTGAGTTTTAAATCGGATTTTCTGATTTTTACAATATCATCTGCAAGTATATCGACATTCTTTTCACCGTCAATTGTCAGCACACAGCAACATTCGCCGGGGATTTTGACCGAAACAGTAAGCACTGAATTACCCTCAAAAATAACAGAACGTGAAAAAAGAGAGTGTGGACATACGGGAGTCATAAGAATACAGTCAAGCTGGGGTGCAATTATAGGTCCGCCAGCCGAAAGCGAATAGGCGGTTGAGCCGGTTGGGGTTGAGAAAAGCAAACCGTCTGCACGGTATTTTGCAATCTCCTCGTCATCAAGAGTGACCTGCAAATCAATGATTTTTGAAAGCTGGCCTCGTGCGATTACTGCGTCATTTACGGCAAGATAATTCTTTGAAACACCGTTTTTGATTACCTCAACGTCGAATAAAACACGCTCTTCAACCGAATAATTTCCGTCAAGAATACGAGTAAGCTCGCTGATGCCGTCAATTTCAATGTCAGCGGCAAATCCGAGTCTGCCGACATTGACGCCTATTAACGGCTTGTTAAAGCGTGCGGCGTACTTTGCGGCGTGGATTATTGTTCCGTCACCGCCGACAGTTATGGCTATGTCACAAATTCTGAAAAGCTCTTCAATTGTATCGGTATAGGAAACCTTTACACCCTTGTAAAAGGGGGCACATTCTGAAAGCATAAATACATCTGCGTTATTTGAAAGCATAAGCAGAGATATTTCACCTGCACAGGAAATTGCTTCTTCTTTTGAAAGGTTTACAACAACGGCTGTTTTCATATAATCACCATTTATTTTTTATCAAGTTCCTTGTGTGAATTTTCTACGAGTTGTTCAGGCGTAACGTCTGTGTAGGATTTGGGTTCATCGCTTTTGCGAAGATGAATGAGGTATTCAATGTTGCCCTCGGGGCCTTTTATCGGTGAATAATCGAGATTCAAAACGTCAAAGCCGTTTTCAAGGCAGAAATTGTAAATGTTTTCTACAACCTCTATGTGCACAGACGGGTCACGCACAACGCCCTTTTTACCAACCTTTTCACGTCCTGCCTCAAACTGAGGTTTTATAAGACATACAGCCTGTGCATTTTCAGCCATAAGCTCTCTTGCGACAGGCAAAATCAGTTTAAGAGAAATGAAGGAAACATCCACAGAGAAAAAGTCGATTTCATCGGGTACCTGCTCACGGGTAACCTTACGCATATTTGTGCGTTCAAGGTTTACAACTCGTTCATCATTACGGAGCTTCCATGCAAGCTGACCGTAGCCTACGTCGATTGAGTATACCTTTTTTGCACCGTTTTGGAGCATACAATCGGTAAAGCCGCCTGTCGAGGCTCCAATATCCATAGTGATTTTATCTTTTAGGTCAAAATCAAAATTGTTGATTGCCTTTTCAAGCTTTAATCCGCCTCGGCTGACATATTTCTGCGTGTTGCCTCTTACCTCAATTTCAGCGTTTTCATCATATGTTGATCCGCATTTATCTGCTTTCTGATTATCGACATACACCTGACCTGCCATAATCACGGCTTTTGCCTTTTCACGGCTGTCGGTGAAGCCTTTTTCATAAACAAGTATATCAAGTCTTTTTTTCATTTTCAGTTTGATTTTCTCCCAGATTTTTTGTAATAACGTCAAACATTCCCTTGCTGTCAAGCTTTAACATTGCAAGAGCTTCGGAAACCGACATCTGCTTCACAAATTCATCGTTTATCGCCTTTATGTGATAAATGCCGTTAAATTTTGTTCTCTGGAGCAAATCGGAAAAATTTCGGGCAATACCGCCGTTCTTAATCCCCTCTTCAAAGAACCAAACATTCTCAAAATTTGATGCAAATTCAACAGCCTCGCCGTTAATCGGTCTTATTTTGCAAAGCTTTAAAATACAGATTTCAATTCCGATTTCTTCAAGCATTTCCTTTGCACGGCAGGCATATGAAAAAAGTCTGCCGTAGGTTATGAGAAGATTTTTGCACTCCTTATTGCCGTAAATATCATAATCAATGCTTTCTTCACCGTAATCTTCGGGACAGTAAAGCTCTCCTCCACGGGGATAACGCACAACTGCAAGGCTTTCGCACATATATATTGCAGTTCCGAGCGCTTTTTTAAGTCCGATAAAATAAGACGGTGAGAAAATTGTTGTATTCGGAATTGAATTGAGCATTGAAACGTCAAAAGATCGGAAGAGCACACGTCTGAACTCCAGTCACCATCAAGTATCTCG
>CAMKNF010000063.1 GCA_946414115.1 uncultured Ruminococcus sp.
TCGCCGAGTGAAAGATGTAAATCCGCAATAGCAAACAAAGACATTATTCTATTCCGAGTGCATTAAGCACATAATCCTGCATTTTATTTACTTCTGTAACGTCTGAAAAGCGTGAAGTCTTATTCTTAAGACCTGCAAGAGGTGCAGGAACAGCAGTGCCGGAAATATCATTGAGCTTGTCAACCATTTCAAATTCTGTTTCAGGAAGCTCTGCTTCGGGAGCTACAGCCTGTAATACAGCCTTTGAGAACTTATAGGGGCTTGCAGTTGATGCAATTACGGCAGGAGTGTTATCGCCTGTTTCGTTTACATACTGCTCATATACATTTACTGCAACGGCTGTGTGTGTGTCGCAGAGGTAGTTGTCCTGCTCAAAGAGCTTGCTGATTGTAGCCTTTGTCTGAACGTCGTCACAGTAACCGCCGAAGAACTTGTCTTTGATTACAGCCTTTACCTCGTCTGTAACCTCGTACTTACCCTCTGACTTGAGCTTATTCATCCAATCTCTTGTTGTTTCGTCGCTGTTGCCCGAAAGCTTGTACAAAAGACGCTCAAGGTTGCTTGAAACGAGAATATCCATAGAGGGTGAAATTGTAGTATAGAAATTTCTGTTCTTATCATAAACGCCTGTTCTTATGAAATCTGTAAGAACATTGTTAGAGTTTGAAGCACAGATAAACTTATTAATCGGAAGTCCCATAAGGCTTGCATAGTATGATGCAAGAATGTTACCGAAGTTACCTGTCGGTACAACAACATTTATTTTATCGCCGAGTGCAATCTTACCCGAATTTACCATATCGCAGTATGCAGAAATGTAGTAAACAATCTGCGGGAGAAGTCTGCCCCAGTTGATTGAGTTTGCAGATGAGAAAAGCATATCATTCTCTGCAAGCTTTTGTGATACTTCGGGAGTAGTAAAGATTCTCTTAACGCCTGTCTGTGCATCGTCAAAGTTGCCCTTGATAGCGCATACATTTACGTTTGCACCCTCCTGAGTGTTCATCTGATGCTTCTGCATCGGGCTTACGCCGTCAACGGGATAGAATACAAGAATTTTTGTATGGTCAACATCTTTAAAGCCTTCAAGTGCAGCCTTACCTGTATCACCCGATGTTGCAACAAGAATTACTGCGTCTTTACCGTCATAAGTCTTTTTGAGTGACTTTGTGAGAAGGTGCGGAAGAATCTGGAGAGCCATATCCTTAAATGCGCAGGTAGGTCCGTGCCAGAGCTCAAGAATATTGAGAGCCTTGCCGTCAAGATTGCAGAATGTAAGAGGAGCAGGATTTTCACCGCCAAATTTTTCAGAAGTATATGCCTTTTCTACGCAATCGTTAATTTCTTCTTCTGTAAAATCAGTAAGAAAATCAGAGAAAACCTTTTTGGCTCTGCCCTTATAGTCAGTCTTTAAAAGAGCCTTGAATGTGTTTTCATCGTATTTAGGAAACTCCTGCGGAACGAATAAACCTCCATCCTTTGAAATTCCCTGTGCGATAGCCTGTGCTGAGGAAACAACCTCCGCAGCATTTTGTGTGCTGTTGTATAACATTGAAATCTTCCTTTCAAATGACTTCCATACCGATAAAAAGTAAACAGATACTCTATTATCAGTATAAACTTAAAATATTTTACTACATAATTCGCCTGTTGTCAAAGTTTTCGAAGAAATTAAGCGCATTTTCGTAAAAAATCTTTCTGATTAGGCTTTCTTTGTAGTTATGTTTTAAAAGCATTTCGTAAATTTCGGCTAAACTTTCACTGCCTGTTATATCATACGGCAGATTGCAACCGTCAAAATCAGTGCCTATGCAAATTACATTTTCTCCGCCGAGAGATAAAAATTTATCAATATGCTTTAATAAATCATATCTGCTTGCACTGTCGGGATTATCGGATAAAAAATCTCTGTGAAAATTAATTCCGACAATTCCGTTCCTTTCTTTTATTATTTTAAATTGTTCGTCTGTCAGATTGCGTCTGTGATTAGTTACAGAACGAGAGTTTGAATGGGTTGCAATAAAAGGTCGGGTTGCAATTTCGGCAACATCATAGAATAGTTTATCGCTTGCGTGGGAAACGTCAACAACAACGCCGCACTTTTCCATTTCTCTCACAACGCTTTTTCCGAAGTCAGTAATTCCTTTTGAATTTTGTACATCTGCGCCGTCGCCTACTGCATTTGCTGCATTCCAGGTGAGCGTAATAATTTTCACTCCAAACTTTGCAAATTTTTCAACATTTCCGATTTTACCGTTTAAAGCTGTTGAGTTTTCAATTGTAAAGAGTGCAGAATTTTTATTATTCTTAAAAGCGTCTGAAATGCTTTCGTTTTGTTCTATCAGCTTAATATTAAGTTTTTTACACTCCGAAGTTAGTATTTGATATGCGGAGTAAAATGTCTGTTCTGCTTTTTCGGGTGTATAATCATCGGGAATCCAAATAGCATAGCACTGTAGTCTTTTGCTGTCTTTATTTAAAATCTGACTGACCTGCATTGACTTATCATCAAGCGGCAAATTATTATTAACTGCTTTGTATAAGGTATCGCAATGTAAGTCAAAAAGATTCATATTATACTCCTATTCAAAAGCGGCTTCTATGTAGTTTATATCAACAAGTTTTAGATTATCAGAGTTTACATAAACCTCGCAGACATCAAAACGACAAAATTTTTCCGTTTCATTTTCAGCTAAATACAGTGATGCGGTTTTTATAATTCTAATCTGTTTTTGTCGGTTTACAGCGTCGGCGGCTGAAGCCATAGAATCCTTATGACGTGTTTTTACTTCAACAAAAACAATGTAGTTTTTATTCTCTGCTATAATATCAATTTCACCGTATCTTTTGCGGTAGTTTCTCTCTAAAATATTGTATTTTTTCTTTTCAAGAAATTTAACGGTATATTCCTCGCCTTTTTCCCCTATGTTCTGTGTAGAAAACTTCTTCATTTTTTTATCTTCTTGAGAAAACTCATTCTGTGGTATGGGCACGGACCGTATTCTAAAATTGCTTCTTTATGTAAAGCAGTACCATATCCCTTATGCTTGTCAAAATGATATTGAGGATATTCCTTTGCATATTCATACAAAAGTCTGTCCCTTGAAACCTTTGCAAGGATTGAGGCACAGGCAATCGACATAGATTTGGCATCTCCTTTTACTATAGTTTCTCCGTCAATATCAAGCGGCGGCATTTTGTTGCCGTCTATCATTGCGTAATCAGCCTTAACGTCAAGCCCTTCAACAGCTCGTTTCATAGCAAGCATTGTGGCATTTAGAATATTAATGCTCTCTATTTCTTCAACGCTTGCGTACGCTATAGAATATGAAACGGCAGTTTCCTTTATTACATCGAAAAGTGCTTCACGCTTTTTCTCTGTTAATTTCTTTGAATCGTTTACACCGTCAATTATAGTATTTGGCGGCAATATTACTGCGACGGCACATACAGGACCTGCAAGAGGTCCTCTTCCCGCTTCGTCAACTCCGCAAATTGCTTTATATCCTTTTAATTCTGCACTCTGTTCATATTCAATCCAATTCATTTCAACACTCCGTTAGGCATTTCAACAGTGATTCTTCCGAGCTTTGCACTTCTAAACTCGTCAAGCAGCATAATAGCCGCTCTTTCGGTATTAACCTCACCGCCTGAAACGAGCATACCTCTTTTTCTTGCAATTATTTTAAGCAATTCGTAAGAATCAATATTATCAAGGTCAGTTTCCTCAAGCTTAAAACGTGAAATAAAATCAACAGGCTTGAGCTCCTTTAAAAAATCAAGCAGTCTTACGGCTAAAAGCTCAATATCAAGAATCTGGTCTTTTACCGCTCCTGTAAAAGCAAGGTGTTCTCCGACAATTTTGTCGTTAAATTTAGGCCAAAGTACACCGGGGGTATCAAGCATTTCAAGATTTTTTGCAATTGTAAACCACTGATTTCCTCTTGTAACGCCGGGTCTGTCCTCAACCTTCGCACGGTTTTGCTTTGCAATTTTGTTGATAAAGGAAGATTTACCAACATTCGGTATTCCAACAATCATAATTCTCATCATCGGATTAACCATTCCTTTAGCTTTCAGTCGATTAATCCTTTCACTCATAACCTTGTTGACAGCAGGAGCAAATTTGTTTAGCCCTCTACCGCTTTTACAGTCAACGGCAATTGCGGTAATGCCCTGTTTTTCAAAATGGTCAATCCACATTTTAGTTGCAGTCTGATTAGCCATATCGCATTTGTTAAGCAGAATTATTCTCGGCTTGTTCTGAATAAGCTTTGCCAAATCGGGATTGCGACTGCTTATTGGTATTCTTGCGTCTATTATTTCGGCGACTGCGTCAACAAGCTTTAGGCTTGCCTGAATCTGTCGTTTAGTTTTGGTCATATGGCCTGGAAACCACTGAATATTTTGCATTTCGCTCATTTTATATCATCCTCAATACAGGTATTTTATTCTGTCAAACGGATAAAACACAAATTGCGCTTTACCGATTACATCGTCACAAGGTACAAGCCCGATGTTTGCATCACGACTGTCAAGAGATATTCCCCTGTTATCACCCATCACAAAAATATAGTTTTCGGGTATTACATAAGGAAACTTGAACTCATTTTCAGGCTTTTTAGTAAATGAAGATATGTAATCTTCTTCAAGCATTACTCCGTCAACATACACCTTGCCTGTTGCATAATCTATATCCAACGTCTGTCCTTCTGTCGCAATTACTCTCTTAATAATTCGTTTCTCAATCATATTTTCCGCATTTATAGCGACGATGTCACCTGATTTAGGAGTGTAATTAAAACTTGTCAGAAAAACCTTATCATTGTCGTGCAGGGTTTCATACATTGAATTTCCTACCACATTAGCATCTCTTATAAAAAATGTAAAAATAATTGAAACTATTGCAAACACAAAAATAACTGATTTAATTATCTCGAAAGAATAGCAGGTTATCTTTTTCTGATTATAGCTGTATTTAATTTTTTTAGTCATAGATTCCTCCGAAAAAGTAAAAGCTTATTTCTATTATAAAACAGAAACAAGCTTAATACAATACAAAAATTAAAATATCAAATTTTTAAATCAGTAAAGATAGCCGAAATCATTAAACGGAAAAGCAACAAACTGTGCCTTGCCGATTACATTGTCAACATCGATAAGACCGATTTCAGTTCTGCGGCTGTCAAGTGATACTCTTCTGTTGTCGCCCATAACGAATACCTTGCCTTCGGGTACAACCTCGGGAATATCATAGTCACCGTAGTTTCCTTCAAATGTAGAATCATTTATGTAAGGCTCGTCAAGAACAACTCCGTCTACTATTATTCTGTCATTTTCATAATCAAGCTTAATTGTCTGACCTTCGGTAGCAATTACTCTTTTGATTATAGGCTTGGAATACTCTGCTCCGTGAGAAATAACAATAATATCTCCGTCTTTAGGAGTATAGAAAAGATTCGTTACGATAACCTTGTCTTTTGATTCAAGCGTACTTTCCATTGAAGTTCCGTCAACATCGACAAGACGGAAAATAAAGGTAAGACAAATTACCACAATGGAAATTGCAAAAAGAATACAACGTATCCAATCGTAGAAGCCTGAAATTGCTCCCTCAGATTTCATTGCAAGAAACTGATTATCCTTGAATTTATCAGATTTTTCTTTAAAATAAATATCAGGATTCAGCTCGGCAGAAAGCTCAATATCATTGTTATTAGGGTTTTCTTTTGAAGTTTCTTCAAATGTGTTTTTTTCGCTCAATTTATTCACCTGCTGAAAGTAAAGTAAAAAAGGGACTTTTCAGTCCCCTTTTATACATTAAAAATTACTTGCGAATCTGTTCTTTAACTTTAGCAGCCTTACCAACTCTGTCACGGAGATAGTAGAGCTTGCTTCTGCGAACCTTACCGTAACGAACAACCTGTACGTCTTTTACGTTAGGTGAATGGAGCGGGAACACTCTCTCAACACCTACGCCGTAAGCTACACGTCTTACAGTAAATGTTTCAGCTACGCCACTGCCTCTTTTAGCAATAACAGTACCTTCGAACATCTGGATTCTTTCTCTTTCGCCTTCACGAATGTTTACCGATACCTTAACAGTATCACCGATGCTGAACTGAGGAGTAGTATCCTTGACAGAACCGGCAGCAATTGTTTTTAATGCGTCCATTTTTATCCTCCTAATTTTCCCGATATTCTTACCTTCCGGCAGCGGACTATCAGCTTCAAAATGACGGCAAAGCCGTTATTTGAACCGCGTCGTGAGTAACGACGGTATCAAATGCCTATTAATAATATCATAAAAGGAAAAATAATTCAAGTGTTTTTTTCAAAAAAAGCAAATTATTTGCTTATATTATTAAGTTTTGTTAAAAAATCATTGAAATAATCAGGCAGCTGTGAAGTAAACTCAAGATATTCTTCTGTTTTGGGATGAACAAAACCTATTTTACGTGCGTGCAGACATTGCCCTGTAAACGGCACTTTTTCGTTTTTCACTCCGTAAACGACATCACCTGCGACAGGATGACCGAGATAAGCCATATGAACCCTGATTTGATGTGTTCTGCCTGTTTCAAGAATACATTTTATATGCGTATATCCTTTGTATCTTCGGATTACCGAATAATGCGTGACTGCATTTTTGCTGTTTTTTGCTGTAACGCACATTTTCTTTCTGTCGTTAGGATTTCTGCCTATAGGTGCGTCAACTGTTCCTTCATCGTTTTTCAGATTGCCGAAAACAACGGCTTCGTACTCCCTTGTAAATGAATGGTCTTTAATCTGCTTTGCAAGGTGTGCGTGAGCAAAATCGTTTTTTGCAACTATAAGAAGTCCGCTTGTGTCCTTATCTATTCTATGAACAATTCCGGGGCGAAGAACGCCGTTGATTCCCGACAAGCTTTCACCGCAATGATATAAAAGCGCATTTACCAGAGTTCCGTCATAATTTCCTGCCGCCGGATGGACTACCATTCCCTTTGGTTTGTTTACCACAAGGAGATAATCGTCCTCATATACTATGTCAAGAGAAATATTTTCTGCCTTTGCTTCATAAGGTACAGGGTCGGGAATCTGTAAAATTACAACGTCACCCGCTGAAAGCCTGTACTTTTTATCAACCTGCTTTTCATTAACAGTAACACCGGAATTTTCAATCAGATTCACAGCGGCGCTGCGTGACAAGCCAACGTCAGTAACGGAAATAAATTTATCAAGCCGTATTCCGTTTTCGTTACAAATCAATCTGTGTTCAGTCATTTTTTATCTTCGCCTTTTTAGAGCTGTCGAGTATATCGGAGAAAAACAAAAGATAGATTACAAGCATTATTGTGCCTGCTGTAATGCAGTAATCAGCAAAATTGCATACGGGAGGGAAAAATGAAAGGCTTAAATAATCTATTACATAACCGTAAAATATTCTGTCAATTAAATTGCCTATACCACCTCCGATTATGAGTGCGGCACAGACATAGAAAAACTTGCCTTTTGGTCTTTTTTTAAACATATAAAAAATTATAATCACAAGCAGAATTGAAGTGAGGGCAACAAAAATCCATCGCATATCGGAAAACATACCGAATGCAACGCCCTTATTTTCTACATATGTCAGACTGAATATATTATCTATTACACTTACAGAGCCGACAGGCTGAAGGTAAGCGGAAATAAAATATTTAATAATCTGGTCGATTATAACGAGCACTGCTCCGACTATCAGTGAAATAAACGGCATAAATTCCTCCGGAAAACGATTAGAATAAATCGGTGTGGCAAAACACACCGATTGTCTATAATAAGTTATTATTTTAAATTTTCGCAACAGCGTGAGCAAAGTGTGGGATGTTCACTGTTTTCTCCGACAGTTTTTGAAATTACCCAACAACGCTCGCACTTTTCGCCCTCTGCCTTATCAATCCTGATTTCAAGTTCAGAAGAATTATCTACGATTTCAACTTCTGAAACAATGAAAGCAGTTGCAAGCTCGTTTTCAGCTTTCTTAAGGAAAGCAAGCTTATCGCCGCTTGCAGCAAGCGTTACCTTTGCTTCAAGTGAACTCTTGATTGTTTTATCCTTGATAAATGTTTCAAGTGACTTCTTAACGTCATCTCTTAACTCATGGATTTCATCCCAGAAAGCCATAAAGTCATCATCAATTGAAATGTCAACCTTTTCGGGCATCTCATTATAAACCACATGCTCAGCTTTCTCACTTGAAGAATGAGGCATATATTTCCAAATTTCATCAGAAGTATATGCAAGAATCGGTGCAATCATTCTTGTCATAGCGTTAAGAATAATATAAATAGAAGTCTGAGCTGCACGGCGTGCCTTGCTGTCAGCTTTCTCAGTATAAAGTCTGTCCTTTAAAACATCAAGGTAGAAGTTGGACATATCAACAACGCAGAAATTATGAATAGCGTGATATACGATATGGAATTCATACTTATCATATGCTTCCTTGACTTTATCAATGAGAATATTAAGCTTTGCAAGCGCCCACTTGTCGATAGGCATAAGCTCGTCAAGAGATACCATATTCTCATCAGGATTGAATCCGTTGAGGTTGCCGAGGATATATCTTGCAGTATTTCTGATTTTTCTGTAAGCTTCGGAAAGCTGTTTTAAAATATCGGGTGAAATTCTTATGTCAGCGTGGTAGTCTGAAGACGCAACCCAGAGTCTTAATACATCTGCACCGTACTGGTCGATAACCTCCTGCGGGTCAATACCGTTGCCGAGCGACTTGTGCATTACTCTGCCCTTGCCGTCTACAACCCAACCGTGAGTAAGAACAGCCTTGTAGGGTGCTGTTCCCATTGTTGCAACGGAAGTGAGAAGCGAGGACTGGAACCAGCCTCTGTACTGATCTGCACCCTCAAGGTAAAGGTCAGCAGGCCATTTCAGGTAAGGACGGTTTTTAAGAACTGCGGCGTGTGATGAACCGCTGTCAAACCAAACGTCCATAATGTCTTTTTCTTTTGTAAATGAAGTGCATCCGCACTTTGAGCACTTCTTACCCTTTGGAAGAATCTCCTCTGCTGTGTGAGTAAACCAAGCGTTTGAGCCTTCCTTGACGAATAAATCGGCAACAGCAAGCATAGCTTCCTTATCAATAAGCGGCTCACCGCAGTCCTCACAGTAGAAAATCGGGATCGGAACGCCCCATTTTCTCTGACGGGAAATACACCAGTCTTTTCTTTCTCTAACCATTGAGGTAATTCTGTCTTTACCCCATCCGGGAATCCACTCAACCTCGTCGATAGCCTTTATTGCGTCATCTTTGAAGTCGTCAACAGAGCAGAACCACTGGTCGGTAGCACGGAAAAGCACAGGATTTTTACATCTCCAGCAGTGTGGATACTGGTGAATAATCTTTTTAAGAGCAAACAATGCTCCGATTTTTTCAAGGTGTTCGGCGATAGGTTTATTAGCATCGTCAGTCTTAAGACCTGCAAACATACCTGCATCTTCTGTGAGAACGCCGTTTTCATCAACAGGAACAATAATCGGGATTTCGGGATAGTTACGGCATACATCATAGTCCTCGACACCGTGACCGGGAGCAGTATGAACACAGCCTGTACCGCTTTCAAGTGTTACGTGGTCGCCGACAATTACAACCGACTCTCTGTCCATAAACGGATGAGCAGTTTTCATATATTCAAGTTCAGCGCCCTTGATTGTTGCAACAACCTCGTAATCTGTCTTTTCAGCGTCTTCCATTGCGCTCTTGTAAAGTTCTTCAGCCATTACGTAGTATTCGTCACCGCACTTGATTACAGCATAATCAAATGAAGGACCAACGCAGATTGCAACGTTACCGGGCAACGTCCATGTTGTTGTTGTCCATATTACAAAGTAAACCTTCTTCGGGTCAATTCCCATAGCAGAGAATTTGCCGAGGTCATCGGTAACATTGAATTTAACATAGATAGAGTGACAGGGATCTTCTGCATACTCAATTTCAGCCTCGGCAAGAGCGGTTTTACACTCGGGGCACCAGTAAACAGGCTTTAAGCCCTTGTAAATGTAGCCCTTACAAGCCATTTCTGCAAATATTCTGATTTGCTCGGCTTCAAAATCGTGAGTAAGAGTAATATATGGATTGTCCCATTCGCCGATTACACCGAGTCTTTTGAACTGATTGCGCTGACCCATCACGGAGGGGGTTTCGGCTTGCCATTCCAACAACACCGTAGTTATCAGTA
>CAMKNF010000064.1 GCA_946414115.1 uncultured Ruminococcus sp.
CACCGAGATCTACACTCTTTCCCTACACGACGCTCTTCCGATCTAGACCTTGCAGATTGTCAATGAGATGATGGCAAGGGGAATAGATGTTCTTCCTGTAGATGTCTACAAGTCCGAAGCTAAAATGTTTATGGTAGAGGACGGAAAAATCAGACTTCCTTTTTCATCTTTACCCGGAGTCGGTGAAGCGGCTGCAATTTCGCTTGCCGAAGCGGGTAAAAAATATGAGTATCTGTCCATTGAAGATATGCAGGTGAAAACTAAAGTAACCAAGGCAGTTATCGAAACGCTTAAAGATGTCGGAGTGCTTAAGGATTTGCCCGACAGCTCGCAAATGTCATTATTTTAAGGAGTGATACATTTGAAAAAATTTGCAACTATCAAAAACGTACTTGTTGCAATTGCATTTACGGTCTTTTTGTTGTTCGTAAAGGATAACATAGACGTCGTGTGGAACATTATATGCAAAATTGCAGAAATCCTTACACCGTTTTTAGTTGGATTTTTGTTTGCATATCTACTCAACTTTCCTTACAAATTCTTTTACACAAAGGCTTTCGGAAAAATGGGAACAAAGCACAAGGTTTTTGCAAAGATGAAAAAACCTCTTGCTCTTGTATGTACTTATACTTTAGTATTTGCAATCTTCATTTCATTAATCTGGATTGTGTTCCCTCAGCTTATTGAAAACCTTGCGAGTCTTGTTGAAACAATGCCTACCTATTATGAATCTGTTACGCAGCACTTAAATGAGTTTGTTGATTGGCTAAATTCAACATTCAATGCCGGAATTGAAAAAGATAACATAATTAATGAATTATTAAAAGAAATCTTTAAATTATTCTCAATAGATAATATTACTCAGGTAGCAGGCAAAACAGGTGAAGTAATTTTCGGTATGGTATTAAGTACAACTTCCGGTTTTTATAATTTTGTTATGGGTATTGTTATTTCGGTTTATTTCCTTGCAGCAAAGGAACAGCTGTGCCGTTTGGTAAAACGTCTTGCAGTTGCTTTTATACCGATAAAGTATTTACCGAAGATTTATGAAATTATTGATATTACCGATACAAAATGCGGTCGTTTTCTTGTAGGTGATATAATTGACGCCGCCTTTGTCGGATTGCTGACCTTTGTCGCAATGGTAATTCTCAATGTCCCTTATGCTCCGTTAATTGCAGTGCTGATAGGTGTTACAAACATTATTCCGTTTTTCGGTCCGTTTATCGGTGCAATTCCCAGTGCATTTTTACTGTTCATAATAAATCCTTGGGATATGATTAAGTTTATTATAATAGTTGTAATTATTCAGCAGCTCGACGGCAACCTTTTCAAGCCGAAGATTATCGGAAATCAGGTTGGACTTTCAAGCTTCTGGGTACTTTTCAGCGTAGTTGTCGGCGGTGCATTGTTCGGCTTGCCGGGCTTTATTCTCGGTACACCTATATTTGCTGTTATCTATTCTCTTGTCGGCAAAAAAGCTAAAAACGCTATTAATGACAAGGGTAAGATTGCACAGGAAGCACTTGATTTTGAGGTGCTCAATTACCAGAAAATTGCTGAAGAACAAAAGCGTATCAGAGAAGAAAAGGAAAATCAGCAAAGAGAGAAGATTAAAAAGCTTATCGGTTTAAACAAATCCGAGCACGATAAAAAGGATGATTCAGATTCTGAAGAATCCGATATAAATGAAAAGAAAGATAATACAAAGAAAAAGTAATTGACAAATCTGATTTAATGTGGTAGTATATTAGCACGTTAGCATAGTAAAGCGTTTTCGTTTCTTTATGAACACAAATAACAGAGAGGTTATTATGAAAAAATATTTAAAGATCACTCCCGAGGGTACAAAGGATTTTCTCTTTGCAGAATGTTCAGCTATGGATGACATCTGCGGCAAAATTGAAGATGTCTTTGTTTCAAGGGGATTTAAAAGAGTAATTACTCCGGGAATAGAGTTTTATGATGTATTTTCCGTTCCCTGCAGCGGAATTACTCAGGAGTCAATGTTCAAAACAACAGACAATAAGGGCAGGCTTCTTGTTGTTCGCCCTGATTCAACCTTACCTATTGCGAGAATGGTTTCTTCACGTCTTAAAAACAGTATTCTGCCTGTACGTCTTTACTATAAGCAGGCTGTTTATCGCAACAATCCCACTCTTACGGGCAGAAGAAACGAGTTTATGCAGATGGGGATTGAGCTTATCGGCGTGAAGGGAATAAGAGCTGACCTTGAAGTTCTTACCACTGCTATAAGCAGTATTTCTTCGGTTGCCGATGATTTCAGAATTGAGCTCGGTCACGCCGGCGTATTTGACGCTCTTTCAAACGAGCTTGAAATTGACGAGGATTACAAGGAAAAAATCAGAGTTTCTATCGAGGGTAAGAATTACTCTGTTCTCAACAATCTTCTTGACAAGCTTGAGCCGTGCAAGGCTGTAAATGCAATCCGCAGTTTGCCGTCACTTTTCGGCGGTGAAGAGGTGTTTGAAAAGGCTTATGAAATATGCAAAGGCACAAACGCCGAGTCTGCTCTTGAATATCTGCATAAAATCTACAACAATTTAGTTCCGCTAAATCTTGGCAGTAAGCTGATAATTGACCTCGGTTTTGTTCAGAGAAACGATTATTATACAGGAATTGTCTTTACCGGATATATCAACGGAATAGGTGACGCAGTAATTTCAGGCGGAAGGTACGACGACCTTCTTTCCGAGTTTGACGCTCCTATGGGTGCGGCAGGCTTTGCAGTAGATACCGATGCAATAACAATTAAGCGGCTTACCGATAATGAGGTTAGCTATTCGGATAATCCCGATGTTCTTGTATTTGCAAATGACGGACACGAGATTGAGGCTATCAATCTTGTTGCACAGCTTAACGCAGAGGGTAAAAAGGCACAGTTCAGTGTGTTGCCAACCCTTGAAGAAACAGAAGTGTTTGCAAAAAGCAGAGGTATTGCCGAGGTCAGGACTATCGGATAAAACAGCTTGAAAGGATTTTCACATATGAAACCAATCAGAATTGCCCTTACAAAGGGCAGACTTGAAAAGACTACAATAGAACTTTTTGAAAAAATCGGATATAATTGCGATGAAGTAAAAAACAAGGGCAGACGCCTCATTCTTCCCGTAGGCGACAATGAATTTGAGGTTGTGCTCGCAAAGGCGGCTGATGTTATTACATACGTTGAACACGGTGTTTGCGATTTGGGTGTTGTCGGAAAAGACACAATACTTGAAAACGGCACTTCGTTTTATGAACTGCTTGATTTAGGCTTCGGCAAATGCAGATTTGCCCTTGCAACAAAAAAAGACTTTGATTTTTACAGCGGTTATAACACAAAAACAATTGCAACAAAATATCCGAAGGTTACTCGTTCGTTTTTTGACGACAAAAATATGGACGTAAGAATAATTAAAATTGAAGGCTCGGTCGAGCTTGCTCCTCTTGTCGGACTTGCAGACGGAATTGTCGATATAGTTGAAACCGGCTCAACTCTCAAAGCAAACGGCCTTGAAGTAATCGAGTGGGTAACCGATATTTCAGCAAGGCTGATTGCCAATACTGCAAGCCTTAAATTAAGAAAAAATGAGATTGAGCAACTTCAAAAGAAATTGGAGGCTGTAACGCAATGATAACAACAGTAACAGCAGACGGAAAAATAGAATATGAATTTATAGAAACGCTCAAAAAAAGAGCGCAGAACTCTGACAAAAACGTAATTCCTACAGTATCTGAAATCATCGAAAACGTACGTGAAAACGGTGATAAGGCTGTAAGAGAATACACAATAAAGTTTGACGGGAAAGCTCCCGAAAAAACTGAAATCACACCGGATGAAATCGACGCATTAATCGAAAAGTGCGATAAGGACTATATTTCAACAGTTGCAAAATCGGCTGCTAATATTTCAGATTTTCACAAAAGGCAGCTTCAGCAGTCATGGCTTACTACAAAGAACAATGGCGTAATAATGGGGCAGAGAGTAAGAGGATTAAAGCGTGTCGGAATTTACGTTCCGGGCGGTACTGCGGCTTATCCTTCGTCTGTACTTATGAATGCTATCCCTGCAAAGATTGCAGGCGTTGATGAGATTATAATGTGTACTCCTCCGCAGAAGGACGGCACTCCAAATCCGAATATCATTGCCGCCGCAAAAATAGCAGGTGTAGACAGAATCTTTCTTATGGGCGGTGCACAGGCAGTAGCGGCTCTTGCATACGGAACAGAGAGTGTGCCGAAGGTAGATAAAATTGTAGGCCCCGGCAACATCTTTGTGGCAACAGCTAAAAAACTCCTTTACGGTACCGTTGATATTGATATGATAGCAGGACCGAGCGAAATTCTCATAATTGCCGACGGCAGTGCAAATCCGAAGTTCCTTGCTGCTGACCTTATGAGTCAGGCAGAGCACGACAAGCTTGCTTCTTCAATTCTGCTTACCGATTCGGCAGAAATTGCCGAAAAAACAAAGCAAGAGCTTTCTGCACAGATGGAAAAGCTCTCAAGAAAAGAAATTATCGAATCATCGCTTGATAATTTCGGTGCAATCATCGTATGCAGTGATATGTCACAGGCAATTGAGTTTGCTAACGAGCTTGCGCCCGAACACCTTGAAGTATGCTGTAGCAACCCGATGGAATATATCGGCAAGCTTGATAACGCAGGTTCGGTATTTCTCGGCAATTACAGTCCTGAACCACTCGGCGATTACTTTGCAGGACCTAACCACGTTCTTCCCACAAGCGGAACGGCTCGATTTTTCTCTCCGCTTTCCGTTGACAGCTTTATCAAGAAATCAAGCTTTATCTATTACACAGAAGACGCTTTGAAAAATGATGCAGAAGACGTAATTCGTTTTGCTGATACCGAGGGACTGACTGCACACGCAAATTCAATCAAGGTGCGCTTTGATATTGACTGAAATTTTATTTCCGAATGATTGGAATGTGTTTTTATGAGCTATGAACTTAACAATAAAATTCGTGAGCTTGAGCCTTACGAGCCGATAAGCGGAACATATAGAATCCGTCTTGACGCTAACGAATGCCCCGTTAGCTACCCCGAGGAGATTATGAAGCAGGTGAGAGAAGCGATTGAAAAAATTGACTTCAACCGCTATCCCGATCCTCTTGCAACTGAAGTTGTTAATTCCTTTTCAGAATTTTACGGAATCAATCCTGAATGTGTAACAGCAGGCAACGGCTCGGACGAACTTATCTTCCTTACGGAATCGGCTTTTCTTGAAAAGGGCGACAAAATGTTAGTTGTCGCACCCGACTTTTCAATGTATAAGTTTTATTCCTCTATCTGCGAGGTAGAGTGTGATTCTTTTATCAAGGACGAAAGCCTTAATTTTGACATAGACGCTTTGATTGAGAAAATCAACAACGACAACATTAAGCTTGTCATTTTCTCAAACCCCTGCAATCCCACTGGGCAGGGGATAACAGCAGACCAAGCTCGCAGACTTGTAACCTCTGTAAATGCACTCGTTATTCTTGACGAGGCATATATGGACTTCTGGAATCAGAGCCTTATATCTGAAACGGAAAAATATACAAACCTTATTGTATTCAGAACTGCGTCAAAAGCTGTCGGATCTGCAGCACTTCGTCTTGGCTTTGCGGTAGCAAATAAGACTATTTCAAAGGCATTGAAAGCGGTAAAATCTCCGTATAATGTAAACAGTATTACGCAGGCAATCGGCACTGTAATATACAAAAATAAAGAATATTTATTAAATCGACAAAAAGCGATTGTCAGAAGCAGAGAAAAGTTGTATAATGGTTTGGTAGAGATTGCCGAAAAATTCAAAGGATTGACGGTTTTTAACAGCTGTGCAAACTTTGTATTTGTTAAAACTCCCGAGGGTAAGGCTTTCTGGGAGTATTTAAAGAGTAACTCCATTGTAATAAGGTATATGGGAGATTACATAAGAATTTCGGCAGGAACCGAACAAGAGGTTGATGAAACTCTCTGCTGTATTGAAAAGTATTTTGCGAGGTGAGCCGATGCGCTGTGCTATTGAGGAAAGAAACACTAAAGAAACTCAGATAAAGCTGATTTTAAATCTTGACGGCGGTAAAATTTCAATTGACACCGGTGTCGGCTTCTTTGACCATATGTTAAATTCATTCGCCACTCACGGCGGTTTCGGACTTGAGCTTTCTGTAAAAGGAGATCTCAATGTGGACGAGCATCACACTGTAGAGGATACGGGAATTGTACTCGGCAAGGCTTTTGCAAGCGCTCTCGGAGATAAAAGTGCAATTGACAGATTCGGCAGCTTTTATGTTCCGATGGATGAGGCTCTTGCATTTTCTTCCGTTGATATAAGCGGCAGACCTTTCCTTGTGTTTGACGCAGATTTTCCGCAGAGCAGATGCGGTGATTATGACTGTGCAATGACCGTTGAATTTATGCGTGCATTTGCATTCAACGCAGGAATTACCCTGCATTTGAAATCCCTATACGGAGATAATTCCCACCACATTACCGAAGCGCTTTTCAAGGCGTTAGCTCATTCATTAAGACTTGCAGTAAAGCAGAACACTTCAAACAAACCTCTATCCACTAAAGGAGTGTTATAAATGATTATTTTACCTGCTATAGATATAAAAGACGGCAACTGCGTCCGTCTGTTCAAGGGCGATTATTCAACTGTACAGAAGGTTGCCGAGTCACCGTACATTGCCGCACAGCGTTTTGCTGATGCCGGCGCAACGTGGATGCATATGGTAGACCTTGACGGAGCAAAGGATGCAAAGCTTGTAAACGCCGACCTGATTGCCGACGTTGCAAAATCTTCGGGACTTTCCGTCGAAGTAGGCGGCGGTATAAGAGATATGAAAGCTGTTGAATACTATCTTTCCCGGGGTATCAACAGGGTGATTCTCGGTTCTGCTGCTGTTAAAGACCCACAATTCGTAGTAGACGCAGTAAAAAACTACGGAGATAAAATCGTAGTCGGAATTGACGCCAAAGACGGAATGGTCAGGGCAGAGGGCTGGATTGACAGCTCCGACGTAAATTATATTGAGCTTGCAAAGCGTATGGAAGATGTCGGAGTTAAGACAATAGTATTTACCGATATAGATCAGGACGGTACACTTGCCGGACCTAATCTAAAACAGCTTGACGATTTGGTACACCAGGTTAGCTGTAATATAATCGCAAGCGGCGGCGTTGCGGTTTTAAAGGATATAATTAACCTTGCAGAGCTCGATGTTTACGGCGCAATCTGCGGTAAGGCTATCTATTCGGGTAACCTCGATTTAAAGCTTGCTCTTGAAATGACAAGAAAAATTTAACTATTACAAACAATAGTGATATAATATTTTCATAAGGTGAAGTATGGATTTTGATAAATATTTTGTAAAGTCAGAGCTTATTCCTGCCGTTATTCAGGAAAAGTCAACCGGAGAAGTTCTGATGCTCGCATATATGAACAGGGAAAGTATGCAGAAAACCTTTGAAACAGGATACACCTGGTTCTGGTCAAGAAGCAGACAGGAGCTTTGGAACAAAGGTGCAACTTCGGGACATCTGCAAAAGGTTGTCGATATTTTTGCAGACTGTGATGACGACACTCTGCTTATTACAGTGGAACAGACAGGAGCGGCTTGCCATACAGGCAGTCATTCGTGCTTTTTTAAAAAATTGAAATAAGAGGTATATTTGTTATGAACGATAAGGAAATTCTTTCAGCTTTGTACGCTACAGTAGAAAACAGACGTGATAACCCCAAGGAAGGCTCATACACTTGCTATCTTCTTGACAAGGGCATTGATAAAATCCTCAAAAAGGTTGGTGAGGAATGCAGTGAAACAATAATTGCCGCCAAAAACGGCGACAACAGTGAAACTGTTTATGAAATTGCTGATTTAATCTATCATCTTACAGTTATGATGGTTTCACAGGGAATACCGCTTGAAGACGTTTTAAAAGAGCTTGACAAAAGAAGCGAAAAAACGGGAAACTTAAAGAACTTCCACGTTGTAGATAAAAATTCCTGATAAAATAGCCCTATGACTTTTGTCATAGGGCTTTAAATAAAACTATGTAATTTTATGCGTGCGCAGGAACAAATCTTGAAACAGCTTCTTTAAAGCTGTCATCAGGTTCATTTTCAAGGAGTAGCTCCATCGGCTGTGAAACGTCTATAGAAAAAACTCCGATAAGTGAATGAGCGTCAACGGTATATTCGCCGCTTCTTATCATCATAAGCTGATTGGGGAAGTGAGCAAGTGTTTCAAAGATTTCAATTAATCCGTTTTTGTTTTTAGCGCTGATTGGCATTGAGAACATAGAAATCACCTCAAAAATATTTATCTTCTTGATATATCTTATCATTAATTTTTATGATAATCAATGATAATTTATGATTTTTTTCAATTTCAACTATTTGTATAAAAAAGGATGAAACATTGATGAATTTTAATATAGTTACACTCGGCTGTAAGGTCAACCAGTACGAATCACAGGCTATGCGTGAAGCTTTGCTAAAAAATGGTTATACCTTGTCAAAAGACAAAGAAAAGGCTGATATTACGATAATAAACAGCTGTACTGTAACCTCGGTTAGTGACGCTAAAAATCGCAAAGTAATCAGCAGAGTTCGCCGTTCAAATCCTGACGGTATAATAATTCTGACGGGCTGTATGCCACAGGCTTTTCCTGAGGAAAACAAGAATTTCAAAGACTGCGATATTGTGCTCGGAAATGCAAAACGTGCAGAGCTGATTCCTGCACTTGAAAAGTATTTAGCTGAAAAGCACGGTTTTGTAAATATCTCGCAACACCCAGCAAAGAACGAAATCTTCGAAAATCTTTCTGTTTCTTCACTCGGCGAGCACACAAGAGCGTTTATTAAAATTGAGGACGGCTGTAACCGTTTTTGCTCTTATTGCATTATTCCGTACGCAAGGGGCAGAGTACGTTCAAAGCCTCTTGAAGACCTGAAAACAGAGATTGAAAATATTGCTATGAACGGATACAAAGAGGTAGTACTTGTCGGAATTAACCTTTCTGCTTACGGTTTAGGTGAAAATTTTGACCTTGCAGACGCAGTAGAAACTGCCTGTTCCATTGACGGAATTGAACGGGTAAGGCTCGGTTCAATTGAACCCGAGCAGATGGATGATAAGCTTATTAAACGCCTTGCCGCACAGCAAAAATTTTGTCCGCAGTTCCATTTGTCCTTGCAAAGCGGTTGCGATAAAACCTTAAAAGATATGAACCGTCACTATGACAGTGCAGAATACGCACAAATTGTTAATAATATTCGCAAAGCCTTTGATAATTCTTCAATGACAACTGACATAATGGTCGGTTTTGCCGGTGAAACCGAAGAAGATTTTATTTCTTCAATGGAGTTTGTAAAGAGCATCGGATTTGCAAAGGTTCACGTTTTCCCTTACTCTCAACGCAAGGGAACAAAGGCTGCTGATGCACCTAATCAGGTAAGTCATGCTGAAAAAGACAGACGGGCATCTCTTATGGGAGAGCTTGTTGAACAATCCCGATTTGAGTTTTTAACTTCACAAATCGGCAGAGTTGAAAGCGTACTTTTTGAACGTATGCGCCACGGTTATCTTGAAGGCTACACAAAGAATTACACTCCTGTCCACGTAGTTTCAAGTGATAATTCACTTTGCGGCACTATTGCCGATGTAAAGCTCGTTTCAGCTGAAAAGGACTATTGTGTTGGAGAATTAGTGCAGTAGATTTCTTAAATTCTGCATTTCTTCACGACTATCATCAGAAATAAGGCTGTTGTAGCTGTAAATCATAAATCCCTCTGCTTTTTCGTTACTTTTCAATATTTTATATTCATCAGCTAAAATACTGCTTGACTCTGCCCATGTGCCTTCATCATCGTCCGTTCCTGCTTTGTAGCCTGCAAGTCCGACATATAGCTTAACGTTTTCGTCATAGTCAAGTGTGCTCCAGCTTTCAAGAGCATTTTCAAATGTAAGGGCTGGATTTTCT
>CAMKNF010000065.1 GCA_946414115.1 uncultured Ruminococcus sp.
GCATATGACATTCAGGCTTTTCAACAGTTCCGAAATAAGGCACAACCTTTGACGGTTCCATAACAACCTCACCCAAGAGCAGTACGGAGGGACAGACAATTTCCGTTATGATTCGCATCATTCTGACAAGCGAATGAACTGTCGGAAGATTGCGGCAGTTTGTTCCAAGCTCCTTCCAGATATACGGAACAGCATCAAGTCTTATAACATCAATTCCTCGGTTTGCAATTGAAAGCATATTTCCCACCATATCATTGAACACTACGCAGTTTCCGTAGTTCAGGTCCCATTGATAAGGATAAAAGGTAGTCATCACAATTTTATCGCAGTCGTCAAGATAAGTAAAATTCCCCGGTGCTGTTGTCGGAAAGACCTGCGGAACAGTCTGTTCAAACTTATTGGGATATTCCCAATCATCAAAGAAAAAATATCTTTTTTGAGCTTCAGTATCGCCGTTTCGTGCTGCTCTTGCCCACTCGTGGTCCTCACTTGTGTGATTCATAACGAAATCAAGACAACAGCTTATTCCGTTTTTATGACACTCGGCTGTCAGCTTTTCAAGTTCAGCCATTGTGCCAAGCTCGTGCTGAACCTTTCTGAAATCAGATACGGCATATCCGCCGTCGCTCCTGCCCTTTGGAGTTTTCAGTAATGGCATAAAATGCAAATAATTAACTCCGCATTTCTTCAGATAGTCAATTTTTTCTCTTACACCTTTAAGGTTATCTGCAAAAGCGTCTACATATAACATCATTCCGATTATATTTTTCGTTTTATACCAATCGGGATTTTTCTCTTTTTCTCTGTCAAGCTTTTTCAATGAGCTTTTTCGGCGCTTGTAATACTCGTATAATGAATTACATAACCAGGAAAAGGCTTTCATATCATTGTTATACACTTCACAATACAGCCATTTCAGCTCATCATAGCGTTTTGAAAAGCGTTCAACAAATTCCTTTTCCCACTTAGCTGATTTATTCACTACTCATCACCTCAATTTATGGTAATCTGTCAATCTCTCCGATAGTAGGCATAGCAGGTATCGCACCGCTTCTGCTTGTTGTAATTGCCGCCGCATTGTTTGAAAATGCCAGCATATCCTTTATTTCATCCTCCGTCAGGTCTGACGGGTTGTATTTTCCCATATATACCATACGGCTTAAAAATGCGCCGAAGAATGTATCGCCTGCACCGTTTGTATCTGCAACCGTAACGCTTACGCCGTCAACAATTCCTGCGCAATCTTTAAAGCGATAATATGCACCCTTTGCGCCGAGAGTTACAAGAACGAGCTTAATATTATACTTGTCACATAAGTATTTTGCTCCGTCTTCAACATCGGTTTTTCCGCTGATAAGAGGTAATTCCTCATCTGATACTTTTAATATATCTACTAAATCAAGCGGTTTTTTCATCTGTTCAACTGCTTCATCTAAACTGCTCCAAAGGCTCTCTCTGTAATTCGGGTCATATGAAATTACCGCTCCGAACGATTTTGCACGCTTGACTGCTGAGATTGTTGCCGTTCTTGAAGGTTCAGCGGTAAGGCTGACAGAGCCGAAGTGAAGTATATGCGTATTGCTCAGCTGCAAATCAATTATTTCGTATTCAGATAACAATGTGTCGGCACTGTTTTTTCTATAGAAAGAAAAGCTACGCTCGCCGTTTTCGTTTACCGAAACTACCGCAAGCGTTGTGTTGGCACTTTTATCGGTAATAACGCCGTCTGTACTGACATTGTATTTTTTTAGTGTATCGCACAAAAATCTTCCGAAAGAATCGTTACCAACCTTTCCGATAAACGCAGTTTTTGCGCCAAGCTTTGAAGCCGCTACTGCAACATTGGCAGGTGCGCCGCCGGGATTTGCAGTGTATATCGGAATTCCGTTATCTGAAATGCCCGTTTGTGTAAGGTCAATCAGTATTTCTCCCACAGTAGTAATATCAAACATTTCAAAGCACCTCTGTAAACCTTATAAAATCGGAAATCCCCTTTTCGGTTCTCTTGAATACTCCGGCATCACAAAGCACCTGTTCAAATACTTTTCCGACCTCAAGCCGAAGTATATCTTCTGCATTAGCTTCGGAAAATTCCGGATAACGCAATAAAATATCCTTTGCCCACTGGGCATGTGAAGCTGTTGCAGGATTTGAGTTAAGGTCTGCTCCTGCAAGCATTGCCTTCTTCACTTCTTCTAATTCAACTGCAAGCCTTGCAGGAAGAACGGCAAGTCCCATTACCTCAATAAGACCTATATTCTCTTTTTTTATGTGATGCAGTGATTGATTCGGGTGGAACACACCGAGAGGACGCTCATCGGAAGTAATATTATTGCGAAGTACAAGGTCACACTCGTAGTTGTCGCCGTTCATTCTCGCAATCGGTGTTACCGTATTGTGCGGCGCTCCTTCGGTTTCGGCAAATATTCCTGCATTCGGGTCACTGTAGCCTCTCCATTTTTCAAGCACATAACTGCAAGCCTTTGAAAGTGTATGCCTGTTTTTGCTCTTGATTCTGATAACGGACATAGGCCATTTTACAATGCCTGCTGTTACTTCAGGGAAATCCGACAAAGAGAACTCTTTTTCTATATCCGCTTTAGCCATTGCGAATGTGTAATTTCCGCCCTGAAAATGCTCGTGGCTTAAAATTGAACCTCCGACAATCGGCAAATCTGCATTTGATCCGACAAAGTAATGAGGAAATTTATCTATAAAAGCAAACAGCTTTTCAAATACGGCTGAATCTATCTTCATCGGAATATGCTTTTCATTGAACACAATACAATGCTCGTTGTAATAGCCGTAAGGAGAATATTGAAGCTGCCAGCTTTCACCGCAAATATCAATAGGAATCGGACGGAGATTTTGTCTTGCAGGGTGATTTTTGTTTCCTGCAAAGCCTGCGTTTTCGGGGCAAAGCTGACATTTCGGATATGCTGTTGCCTTTGCTGTTCTTGCCGCCGCAATATCACGAGGATCTTTTTCCGGCTTTGAACGGTTTATGGTAATATCGAGCGTGCCGTATTCCGACTCATACTGCCAGCGAATATCCTTTGCTATTCTTCCTGCTCTTACATAATTAAGCTTTTGACTTATATCATAATACCAATCAGTAGCCTTTTCAGGCGACTGCGAGCAAAGCTGATTGAACTTGCCGATGATCTCCCTTGGGAATGGTGTGACAATTCCCATAAGCTTTGTGTCAAACAAATCACGTGAAGCAGTTGTGTCATCAATTATTTTGTTTTTGCAAGCATAATCTGTAAGCCTGTTCAGAATATCATCAATTACAAAGTTATTTTCCTTAACTTCCGATTCTTCCCAGTCATAAACGCAGAGTGCGTCCATAAGCTGATTTCTTATTACATATTCATCTTCTTTTTCAATCAGTCCGCTTTTTATTGAATAATTTATCAGTTTCTGAATTTCATTACAAATCATAAAAACCACCCTTATGCAGTAATTTCAATTCCGCCTACAGGTCTTATGCGAAGAACATAACAGCTGCCATCGCCGAAAATCCTGTTCATTTCATCGGAATATTCCTTGACTTTTTCAACAGTAACAAATGCCTGAATCGTTCCTGCAAAGCCTCCTCCGTGAACTCTTACTGCACCGCTATCCTGTAAAATCCGTTTACTCATCATTATTGCAAGCGGTATTCCCTGTTCAGTCGGCTTTTTGCAGGAATACAGATTTTGCAAAAGGTTTGCAGACGACTCACCCGACTGACGAACAAGCTCAAAAAATCTGTCAGTATCACCGTTTTCAAGTGCCTGTGCCTCTTGTTCAGCTCTTGTGTTTTCACCGAAAAAGTGTGCGGCTCTCATAATTTCTCGGTCTGTGCAGGTGTTTCTGAGTTTTGGAACAGCCTCATAGAAGCTTTCCTCATCAACTTCACGCAAAACATTCTTTCCGAAATAAGCTGCAACCTTTTTCATTTCGGACGGCACGGCAACATAGTCATCGGTTAAATCAGAATGACTGCCCTTTGTATCGGTTATGCAAATACTGTAACCCGCCTTTTCAAAATCAAAGCTGTGTTTTTCGATAATCGGCTCTGATGTATCAAGAAAGTCGATATAAACAAATCCTCCGACCGAGCTTACCATCTGGTCCATAAGACCGCTGCCCTTGCCGAAATATTTGTTTTCTGCATATTGTCCGATTTTTGCAATCTCAACACTGCCTGCATTGCCGCCGTTATAGTGCAAATCAATAATTGTACCTATGAGCGTTTCAAACGCTGCTGACGATGAAAGTCCGCTTCCGCTCAACACATCTGAAGTCGTGTAGGCATCGAAACCGCCCATAGCAACGCCCTTATCATTAAAATATGACGCTATACCCCTGATGATTGCGGCTGACCTTCCCTTTTCTTCATTATGAACACTGAGGTCGGATAAATCTATTAAATCCTTCTCATAACCCTTTGATTTCAGTCTTATTACTCCGTCATTATGAAAAGATACAACCGCAATAACATCAAGATTCACTGCCGCTGCCAATACACATCCGTGCTGATGGTCTGTGTGATTACCTCCGATTTCCGTTCTGCCTGGGGCAGAATAGATTTTTATATCTTCACGCTCGGGATAAAGCTCTTCAAAGCTTTTTACAGCTTCTGTATAACGCTTTTTCTGTTTCTCAATTTCAAGCGGTGACTCACCGTATAATTTTTTCAGTAAGCTGTCAAATTCACCGCTGTTTAGTCTATCAATAAAAGCTTGTGGTTTCATATTGTATTCTCCGTTCCGTATAATTATACTTCTTTGAGATGCAGTTCAATCGGGAAGAAATCTCCCCAAGGCCTCGGAAGAAGGATACCGCCTTCCATTAATGCCTTTCCTGTATAAATTGTGTTATCACCATCAACAACATATTTCTTATCGGGAATCAATCCACGCAGCTTTACGGAATAACCTGTTATATTAGGCTCTGTTCGGAATATCATACCGTGAACAAGCACCTCAACGGAATTTTCAGACACAAACGACCAGATTGCAAATTTATCCGTCATAGGATTGCTGAGTCTGTAGTATCTGCCGTTATGAATTAACGGGCCGTATTTTTTAAAGCGTTTATTCTGCTCGATAACCGCATTTTTTTCTTCTTCCGAAAGTGTGTTTAAGTCAAGCTCATAGCCAAAGCTGCCGCTCATAGCCGTAACTACCCTTGTTTCAAAAGGAGTAATTCTGCCTGTCTGATGGTTTGGTACAATTGAAACGTGAGAACCAATTGTTGATATGGGATAGAAAAATGAGGTTCCGTACTGAATCTTCGTCCTCTCGTATGCATCGGTATCGTCACTGCACCAAATCTGAGGGCAATAGTAAAGTATGCCTGCATCAAAACGACCGCCGCCGCCGCTGCATCCCTCAAATAGAATGTGCGGAAATTCAGAAGTGAGTCTGTCCAAAAGTTCATACAATCCCAGAACATATCTGTGCTGCATTTCTCCCATATTTTCAGCAGGAAGCTCTGCGCTGTACCAATCGCAGATACTGCGGTTCATATCCCACTTCACATACGAAATATCGGCACTGCTCAATACATCACTGATAACCTTGAATAAATAGTCACGAACATCCTGACGGGTCATATCAAGAACAAGCTGATAACGGCTTCTCGTCGGCTTTCTGTTCGGAATCTGAATCGCCCATTCAGGGTGAGTTCTGTAAAGCTCGCTGTCCTCGGACACCATTTCAGGCTCAAACCATATACCAAATTTCATACCAAAGGACTTGACCTTTTCAACCAGAGTGTTCAAGCCGCCTTTTAGTTTTCCTTCATTGACAAACCAGTCGCCAAGCCCCGAGGTATCGCTGTCCCTCTTACCAAACCAGCCGTCATCCATTACAAACATATCAACGCCGAGCTTTGACGCTTCCTTTGCAATGTTTTCCAAGCGTTCCTCATTGAAATCAAAGTAGGTAGCTTCCCAGTTGTTAATAAGTATGGGACGCTCGGACAGCTTATATTCCCCTCTGCAAATGTTGTTTCTTATTACATTATGAAAATTATGTGAAAGCGCTTCCATACCGCTGTCGCTATAAGACAATATAACCTCGGGTGTACTAAACTGCTCATTCGGCTTTAACTCCCAGCTGAAACACTCGCTGTTTATGCCCATAAGCATACGCACCTGATTATGCTGAGTAAGCTCAATTTTTGTCTGAAAAGAACCGCTGTAAACAAGTAACGCACCTATACACTCTCCGCTTGTTTCCGTACAATCGTTACTGCAAAGCAGAACAGAAGGGTTTTGCTGGTGGCTTGAAGTTCCTCTGTTGCTTGAGCTTTCCTGAACCCCGTGAAACAGCTTTCTGCGTTCAACTAATCTCTCCATTGTGTGACGGCCGTGAAAATGCACCCAATCCCAATCGCCACGAGGAATATCCAGACACAAGCTGAACGCCTTTGTAATTTTACACGGAGCGTCACCCATATTGCAGAAAACCGCACTTCTGGTAATTATGTCCTTCTTCTCAAGTACGCCGTACTTTAGAATCACACGAATATCCGACGAAGTATCCTTGAGATATATTTCGAGTGTTTCAGCTTCATCTTCATCAGCGTAAACAGCGGGCAATCCTGAAATTGCATACTTTCCCTTTTTGATTTCATAACCGTCAAAACGCAAATCAAGGGCGTCACTACCGTTCGGGTGAGTGATTGCCGCCGCCGGAATTCTGTGATCGCCTATTCCTTTGCAGGAGTATTCAAGCGGCATTGTATCAAGAGAATATTCTCTTTTGTTTTCTGCCTCATAAATATTACCCGAGAAACCGACATCGGGATAATCAAGCAGATATTCCATATTGCACTCCGTGCGTGAGCCGTACCATATATGCTTAAGCACTCCGTATTCGTCTGCCTTTATCTGATACATAGAGCGAAGTGTTTCCAAATAAAAATTTCTGCCTTGTTCTGTAACTCTGATAGCCATAAATATCACCTTATTGTTTCATATTAATTCAATGGGAGAAGCCTATATAAAACTTCTCCCCTTTTTACTAACCCTTTACTGCACCGTTTGCAACTCCGCCGATAATCTGCTTCTGGCAGACTACATAGAATATAAGAATAGGAATTAACGAGAGCAGATATGATGCAAATGCAAGATTGTAGTTTGTTCCGAATTGCGTCTGGAAATTAAGCTGTGCAAGCGGAAGCGTTGTATTTTCCGAGCCTGACATAATAACAAGAGGCGTCATTACATCGTTCCATGTACCCAATGCCGTAAGCACTGCAACTGTAGCGTGCATAGGCTTCATCATCGGGAAAATAACCGTCCAATATGTTTTCCAGGTAGAAGCGCCGTCGATTTCAGCCGCTTCCTCCATAGCAAGAGGAATATTCTTTAGATAGCCGCTGTATAGCATAACGTTCATAGGCATATAGAAAACAAGATAAAGGAGAATTACACCGATAGGATTTGCAAGTCCGATTTGTGCAGTTTCCTTTACAAGAGGCATCATAAGGATTGCAAACGGAACAAACATACCGCTTACTATGTAGAAATAAACTAACTTATAGCCCTTTTTTCTTCTCATATTTCTGCCTATAACATAGCCTGCTATGGAATGAATAAGAACCGATAATACTATTGTAATACCTGTAATAAAAAGGCTGTTTGCAAGTGCGCTCCAGAAGTTTGTTACTCTCATCGCCTCTGCAAAGTTATCAAAGCTCCAGTTGCTCGGCGGAGCTAACGCACCGGCAACATCGTTTGTCATTTCCGAAGGATTTTTAAAGGCGATAATAACCGTCATATAAAGAGGAAACAGAACTGTAAGACAGCCTAATATAAGCACAAAGGTCAAAAACCAGTTAGTTCCCTGTTTCTTTTTCAGTCTCCTCATAGCTGTTCCTCCTTTTTACCTGTCATTCTCATCTGAATAACGGAAATAGTAACAATAAGAATAAAGAATATTACCGCATTTGCACTTTGGAAGCCAAACTGACCGCCGTCCATTCCGTTTCTGTAAATCAGGTAAGATATTGATTCCGTACTCTGTGCAGGTCCGCCCTTGGTCAAGGACATAATCTGGTCGAAAACCATAAGCATATTCTTTGTACTTAAAACAAGATTTATTGAGATAAACGGCATCAAAAGCGGAAGCGTTATCTTTCTGAAGGTAAGAAATTTTCCTGCACCGTCAATCCTTGAAGCCTCATACACATCCTCGGGAATGGTCTGCAAGCCGGAAATATAAATAATCGTATTCATAGCAACCGCCTGCCATACACCGACAATAAGAACACCTATCCAGGCAAATCGCTCATCTGCAAGAATACTGTTCTGAATCCACTCAATGTTGAAGGTTTCACCGACAGCAGGAATAATGTATGTAAAAATGAAGCTGAAAATGTAACCTACAATCAATCCTCCGAGAATGTTCGGAACAAAGTAGATACCTCTTAATGTGCTTTTAAATCGAATCTTGCTGTTTAATGCAAGTCCCATAAGAAGGCTGATAACATTTACAAGTATTGTTCCTACAATCGCATATTTAAATGTAAATAAATAAGAATTCCATACCCTTGAATCTGTAAACAAATCAAAGTAATTTCTTAAACCTACAAAATCCCAGCTGCCGTAGCCTCTGTAGTTTGTGAAACTGTAGAAAGCACCGATTATAAGCGGCAAAGTATTAAACGCAAAGAACAGAATTACTACCGGGATAAGCATACCAAGATATGTTCTGCTCTTGCTTGACAATCGTCTTCCGGATTTCATTTTTTAGCCTCCTTTTCATAGTCCTGAACCTTTTGAATCAGGTCACGGTTATAGCGTACCCATTCATCATCAAATCGTTTTAGGAACTTATCGGTTGCGTCACTGCTGTTGTCCATAAGATAGGTCTGAATCATAGCGTCAACGCTCATCTCACTGGGATAATGGTGATCCTGATAGTCAGCCATTCTGCCTTCCTCAATATAACTGCTCATTCCGTCAAGCATTGAGGGCAGCTTAAAATCTCCGTTCTTGCAAGGGATTGAATTCTGATCGTCAAGATAAATCTGTATTGTTTCATCCTCATACAGATAACGAAGCACCTCATACACAGCCTCTTTATTCTTACTGTTCTTCATAACACAGAATTGAAGGTCAACACCCGAATTAAGCACATTGTCTTTCTCGTCGTCATTTGCAGGGAATACAAATGAATCAATATTCATATCGGGATTAACCGATTTAATCTGAGGAACGGCATAGCTGCCTATGGGATACATTGCTGCCTGTCCTCTTGCAAAAGCTGTACAGGCATCGTTATAGCCGTAAGCGTACGGATTCGGTTCGCAGTAGTCAAGCAGAGTTTTTATCTTTTCGGCTGTTTCTCTGTACTCCTTGCTGAAGGTGGTTTTGCCTGCATTCACCTGTGCGCAAGTATCAGATGGTGAAAGACCGACAGCAAGAGCATTCCAAGGAGCAAGACAAGTCCACGTATCTTTATATCCAAAATATAGCGGTTGAACTCCCGAAGCCTTGATTGTTTCGCAAAGTTCTGTGAACTCCGTCCATGTCTGCGGTATTTTCCAACCGTTTTCCTCAAACATATCCTTGTTGTAAAGGATACCTGCCGCATTTGCTACATAGGGCAATGCGTACACACCGTCTGTGGGAATAAACTCAAGCTCGTCCTCAATATCCATATAAGCCTGCTTAATATCGGATACACCCTCAAAATCTGATATATCCATAAACATATCGGCGTCAAGGAAATTTGAGTAGTTAATATCTCCACCTATTCCAACAATGTCGGGATAATCCTCACGAATAAAGCGTGTCTTTAATATAGTCATTGCTTCATTCGGAGATTGAATTGTGAGGTGGATATTGTCGTGAGTTTTATTGAAGCCTTCCTCAATTTTCTCAAACGCAGCAACCGCCTCCGGCTTATACTGTACAAGCTCAACTTCGATTTTAT
>CAMKNF010000066.1 GCA_946414115.1 uncultured Ruminococcus sp.
TGTTTGTATTTATACCGTAGGGGCGACCCTATGTGGTCGCCCGAAACGTCACCTATATATCAACTTAAAATTCGGGCTACGATTTTCTCCGAACAAACTGACTTTTCCACTCGATTTGCGAGCCGAGGCACTCGGAAAATTTCTCAATATGAAAAATTATTTATATTTTCCGACTTTATTTTCAAAAATAATACTTAAATTATCATATTTTTCAGTTGACAAAGGCTCAAACCTTTTGTATAATAATAAACAGCGTTTTAATATGCGTTATGCGGTCAAGAGGTGCAATTATGCTTTTTGAACTTAAATCGGTCTTTCAGAACGAAGGCGAAGAAAAACAGGTTAATTATAAGCTTGATATTGCAGATATTGACATTGACGGTGTTTTTCCATTCAGAACTCCGATTGATGTTACCGCAACAGCAAAGAACAGGGCAAGCCTTGTAAGTCTTACAATCAGAGCCTGCTTCAGCTATTCTCGCAGCTGTGACAGGTGCTCAACGGATTTTACAAGAGAAATGGATATGCTTTTTGAGCATAAGCTTGCGCAGACTTTGGTTGATGACGGCAACGACGATTATATTGAAACACCTGATTTTAAACTCGAGCTTGACGATATTGTCATTTCGGATATTTTGCTTTCGCTTCCGCAGAAAAATCTCTGCAAGGACGATTGCAAGGGCTTGTGTCAGATTTGCGGCAAGAACCTCAATGAGGGCGACTGCTCCTGCGACAAGCGTGAAATTGACCCGAGGCTTGAGATGCTTAAACAGTTTATGGATTAATATAAATTTTGTAAGGAGGTCTTTGTAATGGCAGTACCCAAGAGAAAAACATCACACGCAAGAAAGAGCTCAAGACGTTCAACAGTATGGAAGCTCAACGCTCCTACACTCACAACATGTCCTAACTGCGGTGAGTTAATGGCAGCTCACAGAGCTTGCGGTAACTGTGGTATGTACAACGGCAGACAGGTTATCGTAAAGAAAGACGAGCAGTAATTTTAACCTACAAACACTATGGGCGGCAGTTTTCTGTTCGCCCTTTTGTTTTGCGTAATTTTTCTTGATTATTTGCGCCGATTTGTGTAAAATATAAATACTACTAAAATGCTACTGATTTGTTGAGGTGAAAGTGTGGCTGTAAAAATCTACAACGTGACTAAAGGCAGTCACGCCGAAAAAGCGGGAATCAAAAGCGGAGAAATTCTGCTGAAAATAAATTCAAACGAAATTGTTGATGTGCTTGACTACAGGTTTTATCAGGTCAACAGGCAACTCTCGCTTGAAATTTCCGATGGTAAGAATATCAGGACTGTTGAAATAGCCAAGGGTGAGTACGATGAAATCGGGCTGGAATTTGAAACCTATCTTATGGACGAACAGCATTCCTGCCGCAATAAGTGTATTTTCTGCTTCATTGACCAGCTCCCGAAAGGACTGCGCAAGTCGCTCTACTTCAAGGACGACGACAGCCGACTTTCGTTTTTATTCGGCAACTATATCACTCTTACAAACATAACCGAGCACGAAATTGAGCGGATAATAAAAATGCATATAAGTCCGATAAATGTGTCTGTGCATACAACGAATCCTGATCTGCGCTGTAAGATGATGAACAATCGCTTTGCAGGCGACGCACTTAAAAATCTCAAACGCTTTGCAGATGCAGGAATCACGCTGAATTGTCAGATTGTAGCCTGCCCCGGAATCAACGACGGCGACGAGCTGTTAAGAACGATGCGTGACCTTGAAAACCTCGGCGTTGAAATGACGGCGATTGTTCCTGTCGGACTTACCGCCTACAGGGACGGCTTGTATCCGCTTGTGCCTTATAATAAGGAAACGGCGGCACAGACGCTTGACTTGATTGAGCAGTACGGCGATATGTGCATAGAAAAGCACGGACGAAGAATTTTCTTTGCAGGTGATGAATTTTACATTCTTGCCGAGCGTGAAATCCCTGCTCCCGAATTTTACGAGGACTTTTCAGCGCTTGAGGACGGCGTAGGTATGATAGCATATCTCACAGATGATGTTAAATGGGCACTTGAAGAGCTTGAAAATGACGAAAATCCGAATCACACCGTAACGGTAGCCTGCGGAACGGGCGTATTCCCGTTTATGAAAAAAATTATGGCGATGATAAACGAGAAATTCCCGAATATCACTATAAATACTCAGCCGATTAAAAATAACTTTTTCGGCGGTGGAGTGAATGTTTCAGGGCTTGTGACGGGCGGAGATTTGATAAATCAGCTCAAAGGCAAGAATATCGGCGAAAGGCTTATAATTCCCTCGTCAATGCTCCGCTTTGAAAACGATTTGTTCCTTGACGACGTTTCAACAAACGACGTGGAACGTGAATTGAATGTCGAGCTTGTTGCAGTAAACAACAACGGCGCAGACCTTGTAAATGCGATTATTTCTAAATAGATTTGAATAAAATACGGAGGGCGATGATAATATGAACAAACCCGTAATAGCAATTGTCGGCAGACCAAACGTGGGAAAGTCCACGCTTTTCAATAAGCTTATCGGTCAGCGGCTTTCAATTGTTGACGATACCCCCGGCGTTACCCGTGACAGAATTTACGGCGAGGTTGAGTGGTGCGGCAAAACCGCATTCATAGTTGACACAGGCGGTATCGAGCCGAAGTCGGACGACATAATTCTTGTGCAGATGCGCCGTCAGGCACAGCTTGCAATAGATACGGCAAACGTAATAATTCTTGTAACCGACTGCAAGTCGGGAATGGTGGCAACCGATATGGACGTTGCACAAATGCTCCAGAAATCGGGAAAGCCTGTCATTGTGTGCGTAAATAAGTGCGACGGACTCGGCGAGCCTGCACCCGAATTTTACGAGTTCTACAACCTCGGACTCGGTGACCCTGTTCAGGTTTCAGCCGTTCACGGTCACGGTACGGGCGATTTGCTCGACAGAGCCTTTGAATGCTTTGACTTTGACAGCGAGATGGAGGAGGACGAAACCGTAATCAACGTTGCCGTAATCGGGAAGCCGAACGCAGGCAAATCATCTCTTGTCAACAAAATCACCAACGAGGAACGCTGTATTGTTTCTGATATTGCAGGAACAACACGTGACACAATCGACACGCTCGTCGAGAATAAGTACGGCAAGTTTAATTTTACCGATACAGCCGGCTTGCGCAGACAGAGCAAAATTTACGATAATATCGAGAAATACAGCATAATCAGAGCGAAAATGGCGATTGAGCGCAGTGACGTCTGCGTTATCATGATTGATGCAACCGAGGGCGTGACCGAACAGGACACAAAGGTTGCAGGACTTGCACACGAGGCGGGCAGAGCGTGTATAATTGCCGTCAACAAGTGGGACGCAATTGAGAAGAACGACAAGACAATGCAGGAATTCCGCAAAAAGCTTGACGCTGATTTTGCGTTTATGTCGTACGCTCCGCAGGTTTTCATCTCCGCAAAAACAGGTATGAGAATTGACAAGCTGTTTGAATATATCGTAAGCTGTAACAACTCTGCAAACCGCAGGATAAAGACGGGAATGCTCAACGAGCTTCTGGCACAGGCTACAACACGTGTTCAGCCGCCGTCAGACAAGGGAAAGCGGCTCAAGATTTTCTATATGACGCAGGCTTCGGTAAAACCTCCGACATTTGTGTTTTTCTGCAACGACGCACAGCTTTTCCACTTTTCTTATCAGCGTTATCTTGAAAACAGAATCCGTGAGGCTTTCGGTCTTGAAGGTACTCCCATAAGAATAATTATCAGAGAAAGAGGGGATAAGTAGATGGATTTTTACTTGTATTTTCTTGCCGATAACTGGTGGAGATTTTTAGTCACCGCTCTTGCGGCGTATCTGCTCGGCAGTATCAACACCGCAGTTATGGTGACAGGCATAGTGACAAAGGGCAAAAAGGACATTCGTCAGATGGGCAGCGGAAACGCAGGCTTTACAAACGTACTTCGAAGTGTGGGCAAAGTCCCTGCAATCGTAACAATTGTCTGTGACGCTCTTAAATGCGTTGTCGCAGTTCTGCTCGGCGGATTTATCTTTTCATTCATCGCCGCAGAATCGCAGATTCTTTCAAACGAATATGTAAACTGCGGTAAGTACATAGCAGGAATTTTCTGCATTCTCGGTCATTCCTATCCCGTTTACTTCCACTTCAAGGGCGGCAAGGGCGTTGTAACAGCGGCGGCGCTTATGCTTACCGAGGACTGGAGAGTATTCCTCTGTATTCTCGCCACATTTTTGATTATTTTTCTTATTTCGAAAATTATTTCAGCCGCAAGCATCACCTGTGCAGTCCTCTACGCACCCTATACATTTGTAATGACTTTTGTTTTTGACTACCTAAACGGCGGCGGATATTCGCTTGCATATGTTCTGCTTTCAACCTTTGCCGCACTTATCATAGGAATATTTGTTGTTGTAAAGCACAAGGAAAATATCAAGCGTTTATTAAGAGGCGAGGAAAAGAAAATCACCTCCAAAAAGTCCGATAAATAATACAGTATTTTGCAAATAAATATTGACCTTATTTTAAATTAGCGTTAAAATATATTTGTACAATTTGGAACTACGAAAGGACGATTAACAATGGCTGATTGTATATTCTGTAAAATAGTTGACGGCTCCATTCCGTCAAAAAAGGTTTATGAGGACGATAAGATTCTTGCATTCTACGACCTTGAGCCGCAGGCTCCCGTACACGTTCTTGTAATTCCCAAACAGCACATCTGCTGTGCAAATGCGGTTGACGAGTCAAACGCAGATGTTATTGCGTATATCTTTACAAAAATTCCCGAAATTACCAAGACTCTCGGTCTTGATAACGGCTACAGAATTGTAAACAACTGCGGCGATGACGGTTGTCAGAGCGTAAAGCACATGCACTTCCACATTCTCGGCGGCAAAAAACTTAACGGTCAGATGGCGTAAAGGGGCATAGGAAATGGGTACATATAAAATTAAAATTGCAGGGCTTGAGCGTGAGCTTGAAATGTTCCCTGTAAACGATAAGCTCGACATTGCCGCATTTATTATGTTCGGCGACGTTGAAATGACGGAAAAGACGGCGTCTGAGCTTCTAAAAATCTGCCCCGAGCACGATGTCGTTGTAACGGCAGAGGCAAAGGGAATTCCGCTTTGCTATGAAATGGCAAGACAGGGATGCAGAAATTACGTTATTGCACGCAAGGGCGTAAAGGTTTATATGCGCAATCCTATTGATGCAGAGGTAGATTCAATCACAACTGCAAATCACCAGAAGCTCTATTTGGGCGAAAATGACGCTGAATTTCTCAAGGACAAAAGAGTGCTTATTGTTGACGACGTTATCTCAACGGGCAACAGCCTGAAGGCACTTGAAAACCTTGTTGAAAAAACCGGTGCGAATATCGTAGGCAAAGCGGCTGTGCTTGCCGAAGGAGATGCAAAAGACCGCAAGGATATTATTTTCCTTGAGGAGCTTCCCCTGTTTTTTAAGTAAAAATCGATTATCTGTAAAGGATGAAATTTATGAAACGACTGTTGGCAACGGTGGGACTTACTTATCTTTCCGTGCTTTCGGTCGTTTTTTATTTCGCAAACGTAACGTTTACTAATATTATAATTATTCTGTCGGCACTGTCTGCATTTGTCGGAATATTCTTTAAAGTAATTAAAAATAAAATCAGAATTAAAAAGTCACTTTCAGATTTATTAATCACTGTCGGATTAACCTCGTTTGCCGCTTGTGTCGCCATAATTCTGTATTCGAATTTTATTTACCGACCTGTCATTGATAATTATTCTAATAAAGAATTAAGTGTTGAGGGATATATCTGCGATGAAATTCAGAAAAATGAAAACAGTAATGTTTACATAATTAACGCAGACAAAATAAACGCTAACAGCGAAAACGTAAAAATCAGATTGGTTTCAACAGTTGACTTGCAAGCCGAGGATTTTGACCGTATAGATGCAAATTTTATTGTAAGCAAAGCAGAAAACGGCTACAATTTAAGCAAAGGAATTTACCTTTCTGCATTTTATGACGAGGAAAACGACAACTTTAATTCAACAGGTGAAAAGCAATTTTCCCTGTACAGCATTGCGGTCAACATTAGAAAAGCTATGAAAAGCTCGCTTGATTTTTTGTTGCCTGAAAACACTTCATCACTTTGCAAGGCTGTTTTGCTCGGTGACAAGCAGGCACTTTCAGATGATATAAAAGCTGATTTTTCAAAAACAGGAACAAGCTTTCTGATAGTCGTTTCGGGAATGCACTTGGCTATTATAGCAGGATTTGTTTTATTTCTATTAAAGAATATAATCAAAAACAGATACGCACTCGCTTCTATTATTTTGGCAATAGTAATCTGCTTTATGGCGGTAACGGGCTTTACACCGTCAGTTGTCCGTTCGGGAATAATGCTGATTCTCACATATTGTTCAAAAGCAGTTTTCAGACGTACTGATGGACTTAATTCCCTCGGAACAGCGGCAATTGTACTTACTCTGTTCAATCCGTTTGCAGTGGGTGACATAGGAATGCTGTTGTCATTTTCTGCAACGGCAGGAATAGTTCTCTGGGCAAATAAAATTGAAATCTTTTTATCCCGAAAGCTTCGCTTAACAGGAAAAAATAAATTAATAAGAGGAGCGTTAAATCTTATTTCCGTTTCATTGTCAGCTTCGCTCTGGATAATCCCGATTACGACAATTGCCTTCCACAGGGTTTCGCCTTTTGTTGTGCTGACTGCATTCTTTGCCGAGCCTGTTGTAAGCGTAGTGCTTATTTGTGCAATGCTTGCGTCACTGCTATATCTATGCCCGATAATTTCATTTTTCGCCTATACATTTGCACTTGGAGCAGATATTTTCGGCAATCTGCTTTTGCGGATAATTTCGCTGTTTTCCTCTTTACCTTATTCCTGCGTGAATTCCGATAAGCCTTATTTTTACATCTGGCTGATTTTTACAGCTTTGCTGGTCGTAATCGGATATGCGGTAAAGGCAAAGGGCTTTTATGTGCGTTGTGCTGTTACTGCGTCTGCGGTAGTGCTGACAATCGGCTGGGCTGTTTATGCGATAATCGGTAACAAATCCGCAACACTCAAAATCTACAATGTCGGAAGCGGTGTTACTGCATCTGTTGAGTGCGGCAGTAATATTTCTTTTATCTCCTGCGGAGGTACAAACAGCAGTGCATATCAGATTATTGATGATATTTCGGGAGATTTCTCATCAATTGACAGCATTATAATTCCAAATACGAAATTAAAATACGCAAAATATCTCCCTCAACTGATGTCTGAATTTGACGTATCCAATATTTTGGTATATGATAATAACACCGATAAAAAATCGCTTGGAAAATACAGTGACACAATAGATACTTTCAGCAGCGACTGTCATTTTACAATAAATCTCAATCCGCTTGCTACGCTTGATGTGCTCAACATTGATTCTGTTACATATCAATATTTACACATAAACGGCAGTACGGTCTTATTTGTTCCAAGTAAGTCTGATATTGCAAAGCTCCCCGTAAAGTACAGAACGTGCGATTATCTTCTTGCCGATTCAAACGTAAAAAACAGCAATCTGCTCTCTTGTAAAAACGTGATTTTTTCCGGTGATAAAATTTTACTCGGAAACAAATATAATTCTATTAAAGAAATAAGCAACGATATTTATACAACCTCCGACGGCACTGCGGAGCTTGTATTCAGCGGAGGTTCAAATGTCAAAGATAAGTGAATCCGAACTAAAAAAACAAATAAAGTCAAAACAGTTCTCACCGATTTACGTAATTTACGGCACAGAGCAGATGTTTGTGCGCCGCTATTCGGAACAGCTTGCAAACGCCGTAACGGGGAAAAATCCATCGGACTTCAATTTTCATAAATTCAGCGGAGATATAAACCTCGACGATTTTGCGGCGTCACTTCAGATTGTGCCGTTTATGAGCGAGTACAACTGCGTTTTCGTTTCGGACATATTTTTTGATAATATGGACGCAGATTCGCTTGCACGATTCAAAGAAATCACCGACAAAACGGTTGATACAACGGTGCTGATAATTTCAATGCCGACCTACGTCCCGACAAAAAACAGCGCCGCCTTCAAGTCGCTGATAAAAAAAGCAGAGAAAAACGGCTCGGTTTGCGAATTTAACAAGCTCAATCAGTCAATGCTTGAACGCTATATTGCAAAGTGGGCAAACGAAAACGGCAAAATGATTTCGCACGTCAATGCTGCTAAGCTGATTTCTTACTGCGGCGATGACCTCAATCTTCTTAAAAACGAGCTTGCAAAAATCTGCGCCTATGCAAAGGACGAGGAGGTCACCTTACAGGATATAGAAAAGCTTGCAACGCAAAATCTTGAAACTAAAATATTTGCACTTTCCGATGCGGTGCTGAACGGAAACGGCGACAAGGCTTTCAACACGCTCGACTTGCTTTTTTATCAGCGAGAAGAGCCTGTTATGATGCTGTATGTGCTGTCGGCTTCCTACGTTGATGCGTACAGAATCAGAGTAGCCGATGAGTGCGGTGTGCTCAAGGATGACGTTGCAAAAGATTTTGAATATAAAAACAGAGCATTCACCTTGGAAAAAGCACGTAAGGCAACGGCAAAAGTTTCAACCGAGGCTTTACGAAATAGCCTTGATTTGCTTGTTGATGCCGACATAAAATTCAAAAGCTCATCTGTGAACGCAAGGCTCTGTATGGAACAGCTCATAGCACAGCTGTTGCTTATTGCGAAGGAGGGCAGGATTTAGTTGCTGAAAATCAAAGAGGCAGTAATCGTTGAGGGAAGATACGACAAAATCAAGCTTTCCTCACTGATTGATGCGCCGATAATTGAAACCAACGGCTTTCGTGTGTTCTCCGATAAGGAAAAGCAGAACCTGATACGACAGATTGCCGATATAAGAGGAATACTCATCTTAACAGACAGTGACTCGGCAGGATTTGTAATACGTAATTTTCTGAAAGGCGTTGTCGATAAATCAAAGATAAAGCACTGCTACATTCCGCAGATTGAGGGCAAAGAAAAGCGGAAATCGCAAAAAGGCAAGGAGGGACTTCTCGGAGTTGAGGGAGTCAGCGACGAGGTCATAATCAACGCCATACGCAAAAGCGGAGCAACAATTATCGGTGAAAACAATATAAAAGAAAACGAAATCAAAAAATCCGATTTATTTTACCTCGGACTAACCGGTGCAGAAAATGCCGAAAAAAACAGGAAAAAGCTTTTAAAACACCTCAATATGCCAACCTACCTTACAACCAACGCAATGCTTACCGCACTTAATTGTTTATATTCTCTTGAAGAATTAAAAGACTTGTTAGAAGAAATAGGAATTTTGCATTATTGATTTTGAATAATCCACCGTCTTTAGCCAAAACTAAAGGCGGTGATTTATATTGAAAGGCATTAAGGACGACTGCATTTTATTCTCAATCGGAGGAATAGGCTACGCACTACTTGAAATTCTATGGCGAGGCAAAACGCATTGGTCAATGGCACTGACTGGCGGAGCGTGTTTTGTATCGCTGTTTAAGTTTTACGAGAAACATAAAAAAATGAAAATGCCGGCAAAGTGCATATTCGGCAGTGCAATAATAACTTCACTTGAATTTTGTTGCGGATGTATAGTTAATCTTAAGTATAAGCTTAACGTGTGGGACTATTCAAAATGCCTTTTCAATATAAAGGGGCAGATTTGCCCGTTTTACAGTATGCTTTGGGCGTTTTTATGTATTCCCGTAAGCACCTTGTGCAAAAAGCTTTCAGACATAAAATCTGACTAATAAAAAGTTATTGAAAAAAGTCGAAGAAAATAAGAAAAAGGGGTTGCAAAAGGGAGAAGAATTTGATATAATAACGTACGTTGCTGAAAAAGAC
>CAMKNF010000067.1 GCA_946414115.1 uncultured Ruminococcus sp.
CCACCGAGATCTACACTCTTTCCCTACACGACGCTCTTCCGATCTGGATTATCTTGAATTGATGAAACAAAACAAACCTTACGCTTCCTGCGACCTTGATATGCCTAATGAATATCAGATTACGTCAAAAAAGCTTTGCTTTGAGTATAACCACACTGCTCCCGATGAAACAGAAAAACGCAGGAAAATACTTTCAGAGCTTTTTGGTACAAGCAACGATAACGCAATCATTGAACCGTCCTTCAGGTGCGATTACGGCTTCAACATTCACCTTCACGGATTTGCATTAATTAACTACAACTGTGTGTTTCTTGATACTTCTCCCATTCATATAGGTAAAAACGTATTTATTGCTCCGGGAGTATGTCTTGCCTGCGCAGGTCACGCAATACTTCCCGAGCAGAGGGCAGAGGCAATCGGTACTTCCGCCCCCATAATAATTGAGGACGACGTGTGGATTGGCGCAAACACAACAGTAATAGGCGGCGTAACAATCGGCAAAGGTTCCGTAATCGGCGCCGGCAGTGTTGTAACACGTGACATACCCTCGGGAGTAATCGCTTACGGTAATCCGTGCAGAGTAAGACGTGAAATAACAGAAAATGACCGCATAAATCCCATAAAACTGTAAAATTTCCTAAATATAGTCTTTATTATAAGTCAATAATATGTTATAATATATAATCATTTTACAATTTTCAGCCAAAAGCAAAGTTCACCCCGTAAGAGTTGATATTGCAGGAACAATGCAGAGTAAACGTAATAGCAACTTACAACAACCGATGAATAAATTAACGAGAGGAGATATAAAAATGAATAAGCTGACGGTAATTCAGTACCTGGAAGAAAGAGCGCCGGACTTCTATACGCTCAGCGACAAAATCTGGGAAAATGCGGAGATTCGGTTTAGAGAGAAGCAATCTGTACAGGATTACGCTGCTTTTCTGAAGGATGAAGGTTTTACAATAACCGTTGGAATGGCAGGACTGAAGACAGGGTTTCGTGCTGAGTGGGGAAGCGGAAAGCCCGTGATTGGTTTTCTCGGAGAGTATGATGCGCTTCCGGGTATGAGTCAGGAGGCGGGTGTTTGCGTTAAGAAACCCTTGGCAAGTGACGGAAACGGACATGGCTGCGGTCATAATCTGCTTGGCGTCGGTTCGCTTATGGGTGCTGTTGGCTTGAAGCATTATCTGGAAACAGAGGGAAAGAGCGGAACCGTGGTATTTTTCGGCTGTCCTGCCGAGGAGGGGGGCAGTGGAAAAACCTTTATGGCTCGGGAGGGCTGCTTTAATCAGTTGGATGTTGCTTTCAGCTGGCATCCACACAACTGCAATATGATGCCTCCCGGACCTGTTTTGGCGAATGTTTCTATCCGCTATAGTTTTACCGGTAAAGCATCTCATGCGGCGGCGGCACCGGAAGCGGGAAGAAGCGCGCTTGACGCACTTGAGTTGATGAACATCGGAGTTCAATTCCTCAGAGAACATATTCCATCGTCAGCAAGGATTCATTATGCCATTACGGATGCCGGAGGGATTTCGCCCAATATCGTTCAGGCTCATGCGTCCGCATTGTATCAGATTAGGGCACCATTTGCGCCTGAACTCTCTGAATTGTATGAGCGTGTCAACAATATAGCAAAAGGCGCAGCTATGATGACAGATACACAGGTTGAAATCAAATTTCTGAAAGGAACCAGCAATACAGTGCTGATTCCGGCGCTGGATGAGATTATGTACAAAAATATGTGCGAAATTCCAAACCCTGTTGAGCGTGCAGAAGATATTGCGTTTGCACGTGAGATCGTCAAAACGCAGATGTCAGCCGACCGAATTTCTGAAAATGCGTTTGACTTAAAACCCAGGCCGTGGAATAAAACGGGAAATATTCCCATTCCGGGTTCATCAGATGTCGGAGATGTGAGCTGGGTATGTCCGGTTTCGCAGTGCGGCATCGGCACATGGCCGGTAGGAACTGCCGCCCACAGCTGGCAGGCTGTTTCCTGCGGCAAAAGTGATTTTGCCCACAAAGGAATGTTGTATGCAGGTCAGATTATCGCAGCAACGGCTATTGATGTTTGCGATAACCCTGAAATCATCGAAACCGCATGTAAACAGCTAAAGGAGAAGACGGGAAATCATCCGTATCATTGCCCGATTCCACCCGAGATAACGCCGGATCTTCTGGAATCCGAAATAACATAAACACCAAGATGATTTTTCTATCATAATGGAGCTCGAAGATATAGTAGTACAATTTGTACGGTAAGATGCAGTGCCTATACAAAACTCCGCTGTTCCGGATTTAGGGCAGCGGAGTTTTTGCATCATTTTAGCGTTAAAAAAGCTTTGCTTTGAGTATAACTACATAAATCCCATAAAACTATAAAATTTCTAAATATAGTCTTTATAAAAAGCAAAAAATATGTTATAATATATTTTCAGCTTTATATTTTTTCGAGATTGTAGCTCGACAAATAAAACCGAAAGAGGTTTGGTAAAATGAGTTCAATAAAAAGAAACACAATATCCGACGGTGTGTTTTTCAACAGCGTAAAGGACAGCCGTTTTAAAACAATGAAAATCAGCGTTAATATCATTGTTCCGCTGTCGGAGAAAACAGCGTCCTCAAACGCACTGCTTTGCGGAGTGCTTACACGTTCCTGCAAGGCATATCCCGATTTTACAATTCTAAGCAAAAAGTTAAGCTCGCTCTATGGCGCAGACCTTACCTCGTCACTTCGCAAATCGGGTGACAGGCAGATATTAACCTTGTCTGCATCAGGCATTGACGACAGATACGCTTTTGACGGCGAAAGCATATCAAAGGAGCTTTCAACGCTCTTGTGCGGTACTCTGTTTGAGCCTTATTTAAACGGAAACGCTTTTGTTGAAACCGAAGTCGAGCAGGAGCGTAGACAGCTTCTTGATCTTATAGATTCCGAATTTAACGACAAGCGAATTTACGCAATAGGTCAGCTCGTTAAAAATATGTGCAAAAACGAGGCGTTCGGTATAAAACGCTACGGAACAGCCGAGGGGATAAAGGCTATAACTCCTACCTCACTTTATGACACGTGGCAGAACCTTTTAAAAACAGCCGTTTTTGAGATTTTCTATATAGGCGACAGCTCTGCCGAAAAAGCACAGGAAGTTTTTAAAAACGCTTTTTCTCAAATTGAACGCAGTCCGATAGAGCTTACAAATAAGGTAATCCGCAGTGCCGACATCGTAAATCACGTAACGGAGGAAATGGAGCTTTCACAGTCAAAGCTCGTTATGGGTTTCCGCACTGACAGCGCAGTACCGGATGAAGATGTTAATGCAACACGTCTTATGTGCGCAGTTCTGGGTGGTACGGCAAATTCAAAGTTGTTCTGCAATGTGCGTGAAAAGCAGAGCCTTTGCTACTACTGCTCCTCACGCTTTGATATGCAAAAGGGTATTTTGTACGTTGACAGCGGTGTTGAGGGCGACAACCTTGAAAAAGCCGAAAAGGCGATTTTGAAGGAAATTACCGATATGCAAAGCGGAAACATAAGTGATTTTGAAATTGACGCTACAAAAATGGCGGTAATAAATTCGTTTAATTCTACAAACGATACTGTAAGCGGAATTGATTCTTGGTATACAAGCCAGCTTTTTAACGGCTCATTCAAGACAATTGACGAGCTTTCCGCCGAAATCAACGCAGTAACAAAGGAACAGCTTGTAGATGCCGCTAAAAAACTGACGCTTGATACCGTTTTTGTATTAAAAAATAAGTGAAGAGGTGCCCAAAATGAATATAACGGAAATAAAGTCTGAATTAACGGGCGACAGCTATTATAAAATAAAACATCAGTCGGGACTTGATATTTATGTTTATCCGAAAGAGGGATACAAGTCGTCCTATGCAATTTTCGGCACGAAGTACGGCAGCATAAACACTTGCTTTTCGGTTGACGGAAAAGAGAAAATCACCGTTCCCGACGGAATAGCACACTACCTTGAACACAAGCTTTTTGAAAGCGAAGAGGGAGATGCATTTGTAAGATACGCCGAAACAGGCGCAAACGCCAACGCATATACAAGCTTTGAAAAAACCTGCTATTTGTTTTCCTGCACAGATAAGCTTGAACAAAGCCTTGAAATACTTCTCGACTTTGTACAAAGTCCTTATTTTACTGCACAGACCGTTGCAAAGGAACAGGGAATAATCGGTCAGGAAATCAAGATGTACGACGATGACCCCAACTGGCGTGTAATGTTCAATATGCTCGAGGGAATGTACAAAAACCACCCCGTAAGAATTGATATTGCAGGAACGGTTGAAAGCATTGCACAAATCACAGCCGAAAAGCTGTATGAAGTCTACAATGTATTCTACAATCTCAACAATATGGCGCTCTGCGTTTCAGGCAATGTGACAGTGGAACAGGTTCTGAAAATTGCTGATAAAATGCTCAAACCCTGCGAAAAGCACGAGATAACCAATTACTTTGAGGAAGAGCCTTACGAAATAAACACTCCATTTGTTGAGCAGACTTTTCCTGTTTCAATGCCGCTTTTCAATCTCGGATTTAAGGAAAAGGCAGACAAAGCTCTTGATTCAAAAACTCTTGCTCGTACAGATATTCTGCTTTCAATGCTCGCTTCAAACACAAGCTCACTCTACCGCAGTCTTATGGATTCTAACCTTATCAACAGCTCGTTCTCGTATGAGCTTTTTGAAGGTCCCGGCTATTGCTCCGTAATTTTCGGCGGAGAGTCACGTGCCCCGAAGCAGGCGGCTGAAATGATTAAGCAGTATATCACGAAGGTTAAGTCAGAGGGACTTGATAAAGACGAATTTGAAATTGCCAAAAAGGCAGTTTACGGTGACGCAGTTTCTTCACTCAATTCCGTAAGCTCAATTGCAAATTCAATAATAGATTACCATTTCAGCGGCAACGAGCTTTTCTCGTATATTGACGCTGTTTCAAACGCTTGCTTTGAAGACATTGAAAAGCGACTTTCTGAAATGCTCGATGTTTGCAACTGCACTCTGTCGGTTGTAAGAGAGTCCGAAACGGAGGCTTAATATGGAATATAACGTCAGCTTTCCGGGACTCGGACTTGATTTCACAATAAATTCCGTAGCATTTACGGTCGGAACGTATCCTATCTACTGGTACGGAATCATAATAGCCTCGGGACTTCTGCTTGCAGTATTGTATGCTTGGAGAAGTACCCCGAGATACAACGTTGATTTCAACAAGCTTGTAAATTGCATACTCGTAGGAATTGTAACAGGCATAGTCGGAGCAAGGCTGTACTTCTGCTTTTTCCAGTGGGATTACTACAGTAAAAATCCGATAGAGATTCTCTACATAAACAACGGAGGTCTCGCAATCTACGGCGGAATAATCGGTGCGCTTGCAGGCGGTCTTACGGTTGCCAAAATCCAGAAAATGAAGCTTCTGCCTATTCTCGACGTCGCAATGATGGGTTTCCTGATCGGACAGGGAATAGGAAGATGGGGCAACTTTATGAATCAGGAGGCTTTCGGTACCCCCACAAATCTTCCTTGGCGAATGGTCAGCGAGGGTACCGATATGGTCGGCGTTCACCCCTGCTTTCTCTATGAATCGCTCTGGTGTCTGCTCGGTTTTGTTTTACTACACTTCTACGGAAAATACAGACAAAGATACTCGGGACAGATTTTCTTTTCATACCTTGTATGGTACGGCTTTGAAAGAATGTTTGTAGAGGGATTAAGAACAGACAGCCTTTATCTTCCGTTCCAAATTTTCGGAATGGACATAAGAGTATCACAGGTTTTGTCATTTGCAATTTTTGTTACGGGACTCGTAATGTTAATTATAAACAGAAAAAAGGAGGACTCTTTCTATGCAGATTATAGACGGAAAAAAGGTATCGGCACAGGTAAAAGAAGAAGTAAAAAATCAAACGCTTGAGCTTAAGGAAAAGCACGGCGTAACACCCGGACTTGCGGTTGTAATCGTAGGTAACGATTCAGCGTCAAGAGTTTATGTAAACAACAAGAAAAAAGCTTGCGAGGCTGTAGGCTTTAAGTCGGAGGAGTACGCACTCCCCGAGCAGACAACACAGGAGGAATTACTTTCACTTGTAAAAACTCTCAACGAAAAGCCTGACATCAACGGTATTCTCGTTCAGCTTCCGCTTCCGAAGCACCTTGACGACAAGGCAGTAATCGAAGCAATTAACCCCGAAAAGGACGTTGATGCATTTCACGCAGTAAATGTGGGCAAGATAATGCTCGGCGAGTATGATTTTCTGCCCTGCACACCGGCAGGCGTCATGGAAATGCTCCATTCCTATGATATACCCGTAAGCGGCAAGAACTGCGTAGTAATCGGCAGAAGTAATATAGTAGGCAAGCCTATGGCTATGCTTTTGCTCCACGAAAACGGAACGGTAACAATCTGCCACAGCAGGACAAAGAACCTTGCCGAAGTATGCTCACAGGCTGATATTTTAGTAGCCGCAGTCGGAAAACCGAAGTTTGTTACGGTTGATATGGTAAAAGAGGGAGCGGTAGTAATTGACGTTGGTATGGACAGAGATGAAAACGGCAAGCTTTGCGGCGACGTTGATTTTGAAAACGTAAAGGATAAATGCTCGTTTATAACTCCCGTACCGGGCGGTGTAGGTCCGATGACAATTGCAACACTGATGAAAAACACCTTAAAGGCGGCAAAATTGCAGAACAATATTTCCGATTGATTTTGGGAGATAAATTATAATTCAGCGCAACGTTGACGTAGGGACACGGCTGTAATTCAAACGTTTCCTCTTTCAACGTAGGGGACGGCATCCTTGACGTCCCGAAACGTCACCTAAATATCAATTTAACGGTCGGGATACCATTTATAAATAAATTCCGTTTTTTATTCCCAAAATAAAAAGGAATATTTGAAATAAAAGCGTAAAAAGATAATAGGAAAACAGAAAGGAGGGGTTTTGTGGCATTTCCTGAATCATTTTTGCAGGAGCTGAAAATGCGAAACGACATAACGGAAATTGTTTCCTCTTATGTCAGCCTGAAACGGCGTGGGCGAAATATGGTCGGACTTTGCCCGTTTCACGGCGAAAAAACTCCTTCTTTTAATGTTTACACCGAAAATGGTTCGTTTTACTGCTTTGGATGCGGAGTCGGCGGCGATGTAATCACGTTTATAATGAAGATTGAAAATCTCGATTACGTTGATGCGGTAAAGTTCCTTGCACAGCGTGCAGGAATGGAGATTCCCGAGAATTCCTATGACGACAGTATGAGCAAGCTGCGCACACGTGTTTTTGAGGCAAACCGTGAGGCGGCTCGTTATTACTATTCCGTTCTATGCTCGCCGAAGGGAAAGTCGGGACTTGATTATTTTTATTCAAGGGCGCTTTCTGATCGCACAATCCGTCACTTCGGACTCGGCTTTGCCGATGATGACTGGACTTCTCTTTGCAACCACCTTCGTTCAAAGGGTTTTAAGGACAGCGAGCTTGTGGCGGCAAATCTTGCAGTAAAACGCAAAAACGGCAACGGAATTTATGACCGTTTTACAAACAGGGTGATGTTTCCGATTATTGACCTTCGTGGCAACGTAATCGCCTTTGGCGGCAGAATAATGACTGACGAAAAGCCGAAATATCTCAATACCTCGGATACACCTGTTTTCAAAAAGAGTGCAAACCTGTTTTCGCTGAATAACGCAAAAAACTCCGGAAGCCGAACGCTGATTCTCTGCGAGGGATATATGGACGTAATCTCCGTAAATCAGGCTGGATTTACAAATGCGGTTGCCACCCTCGGAACGGCTCTCACAAGCGAGCAGGCTTTGCTTATGAAACGCTACGCCGACGAAGTGATAATCTGCTATGATGCCGACGAAGCCGGTCAAAAGGCTACAGCAAGGGCAATTCCGATTCTGCGTAATGCAGGACTTCTCATAAGAGTTCTGACAATTCCCAACGGAAAAGATCCCGACGAGTTCATACGCTCTCACGGTGCAGACGGCCCTGCGGCTTTTAAAGCGGTAATTGAAAAAAGCGGCAACGACGTTGAATACCGCCTGCAAAAGCTGAAACAGATTCACAATGTTGAAACCACAGACGGCAAGGTTGCCTACCTTGAAGCGGCTTCAAAGGTGATTGCGGAAATTTCAAGTCCGATTGAGCGTGATGTTTATTCGTCTAAAATCTGTTCCGAGTTCGGAATTGACAAAAACGCTTTTAATCGGCAGATTATGAATATTTCAAAAAGCAGATACCGTGAAAACACTAAAAAGGAAGTCCGTAAAATCCAGACGGATTTAAGCGGCAGAAACGACAAAATAAACACAGAACACTACAAAAAGCCAAGAAGCTCCAGTGCCGAGGAGGCGCTTGTAGTGTATCTGATAAACAACCCCGATTCGGCAGAGGAAATCTCGTCAAAATTAAAGCCCGAGCAGTTTCAGAACTCGCTTATCAGGCGATATTACGAGTATTTTCTTAACAGAATCCAAAGCGGATATGAGCCGCTTACGAACATAGCAGCCGATTTTTCACAGGACGAGGCGTCAAAGCTCTATCAGCTTTTGTCGCAGTCCGTAAAGGCTGCCTCAACCCATTCGGCAATGATGGAGTATATAAAGGTCATCAGCGAGGAAAGTCAGAAGCCGTCAAGCGACGATGTTGCTTCAATGTCACCGCAGCAGCTTAACGACTACCTCAACAGGATAAGGAAAAATAAGCAGTAGGAAAGGAAAGTGGAGTTATGCCTGCACAGGATAAAAAAACAATCGTAAAGGAGCTTATCGACCTCGGAAAGCAGAAAGGACAGCTTACAAATCAGGACATTCTTGATGCAATCGGAGAGATTGATTTTGAGCCTGAACAGCTTGAAAAGCTCTATGACACAATTGAAACGCAGGGAATTGAAATTGTTGAGGACATCGGTGACATTAAAATTGATGACATCGACCTTAGCTTTGATGAAAACAAGGGCGATGATTCTGCTGCCTCTGCACCCGAACCCGGCGTTATAAATGATGACCCCGTTAAGGTTTATCTTAAAGAAATCGGACGGGTTCCGCTCCTTACTTCTGAAGAGGAAATTGAGCTTGCTATAAGAATTGCCGACGGCGACGTAAAGGCTAAACAGCGTTTGTCAGAAGCTAACCTTCGTCTTGTTGTCAGCATTGCAAAGCGTTACCTCGGACGTGGAATGCAGTTTCTCGACCTTATTCAGGAGGGCAACCTCGGACTTATCAAGGCGGTTGAAAAGTTCGACTATACAAAAGGCTTTAAATTTTCAACCTATGCAACATGGTGGATAAGACAGGCTATCACTCGTGCGATTGCCGATCAGGCACGTACAATCAGAATCCCTGTTCATATGGTAGAAACAATCAATAAGGTAAAAAAGGTACAGAGCCAGCTTCTGCACCAGAACGGTCACGAGCCGTCAGCAGATGAAATTGCGGCTGAAATTGATATGCCCGTCGATAAGGTGCGTGAGATTATGCGTGTTGCACAGGAACCTGTGTCCCTTGAAACGCCAATCGGTGAGGAAGAGGACAGCCACCTCGGCGACTTTATCCCCGACAACGAAGCGCCTGCACCTGCCGACGCCGCTTCACATACATTACTGCGTGAACAGCTTTCCGACGTGCTTTCAACTCTTACTCCACGTGAGGAAAAGGTTTTAAGACTAGATCGGAAGAGCGTCGTGTAGGGAAAGAGTGTAGATCTCGGTGGT
>CAMKNF010000068.1 GCA_946414115.1 uncultured Ruminococcus sp.
ACCACCGAGATCTACACTCTTTCCCTACACGACGCTCTTCCGATCTCGTTAAGGTCGTAGCCGTCAACCGTAACCATTGCAAGAATTGCGCCGGTGTTTACGTCCATTGCAACACAAACGGCTCTGTTGAGTACGTTATTGTCTACAATTCCCTGCTTCATATATTTTTCACAGATTGACTGTACTGTTTCATCTATCGTGAGATAAATGCTGTTGCCGTCCTCTGCCTCAACATTCTGTTCATACTGGAACGGCATATCCGTTCCTCTTGCGTTTTTAGCCGTTATGATTCTGCCGGGAGTACCCGAAAGATAGCTGTCGTACTGATATTCAACGCCCTCAAGTCCCTGTTCGTCACTGCCCGTAAATCCGATTACACAGGATGCAAGGTCATTTTGCGGATAGTAACGCTTGTAGTCGTCGAGCAGCTGAATTACGTTGCCGCAGTCATATTTCTCCGACAGCGTGTCGATAAGCTCAAGCACCTTATCCCTTGCTTCAACCTCGATTTTACGCTTTACAACAACATAGTAGCTTTCCTGCGTTGTCTTTTCATAAACATTATCGTAATCAAGCCCGAGAATTTCAGACAATCCTTCGGCAGCCGCCTTTCTCTGCTCGTCGGTTTTAAAATAAATCGGCGCCATTACAACCTGCCACACCGACGCACTTTCGGCAAGCACCTTGCCGTTTGCATCGTAAATTGTACCTCGCTTTGCAGGGATAGTAGTATCCTTAAGCTGTTGTCCCACAGCGTCCTCCTGAAGCGAGCTTCCCTGTACAACAGTAAGATAGCCGAGCCTTGCGATTGCCGCACCGAAGCCGATAACTAATATCAAAATAATCAGAACTGCAGTGCGCTGTCTTAAACGCTGATTCGGACCTTTTGCGGCTTTTTTTGAATTTTTGCGTATATTACCGTTATTTTCCAAAATAATACTCCTTCTACCGCAAGCGGAATACCTCCGCAGTCTTAATTTACGTTCTACTCCTTATACTAATAAGCAATTAGTATTCACCGTATATATACCGAAAAAAGAGTCAAGACGCAGTCTTAACTCTCATTCTTTCATAACATATTTATTAAATTGAAATGAATGTTATGACCAAAGATTTTTAATTGAATCAATAAATTGGGTAAAGAGATTATCGCTTTCCTGAGCAGAAACCTCTGCTTTGTCGCCGCCGGAAAGAGTAACAAATTCTTTCTGTGCGTTTGACGCTTTGGTCATACCAAGCACATTCTCGGCATACTCCTCAATCTCTGCGTTTGAGAGCTTGGATTCAACCTTCATCTGATTCTGAGTGTAAATACTCTGGGAATCAGCAAGCAATGACTTTGCCGTAATAATTTCCTGATTTAGTTCTGTAAGCTGAACCTGTCCAACAATAATGAATCCAATCACTGCTGCAACTGCCGCACCGCCGATGCTTCCTAAAGCAAGCTTTAAGGGATTGTGCTTGCGGCGACGGATTTTGTGAATTTCCTCTTCGGGAATAGTCACAACCTTGCCCGCAGTTTTAGTTTTTTTCTTTGTCTGCTTCTTATGTACTTCCTGTTCGTTACGCTTTGGTAAAGCCGAACCGTTTGAATAGGCAACATCTTCGTCGAAAAGACTTAAATCATAAGCTGCATTTCTGTTTTCGTATGCCATTACTCCTGCACCTTGTGCCTTTCTCTATCAAAAATTTTCATAAAACACACTGCTTTTAAGCTCATATTTCTATAAAGCAAAAAAGTTTCAAATTTTTAACAATTAATTCTAATTGTCACACACACAATCTGTTCTTTTTGTAGAACTAAATGAAAGTAAACCATATATGTAGTAATTACAAACACGCTAACCACAATTGATTGTATTTGTAATATTCTTTACAACTTTGTTATATTTTACTACAAATAAGTTACTTTGTCTATAGCTGAGAGAAAAAATTTTTAAATTTTTTCGCATATTCTCAACTTTGCACTTCTGGCTCTCGGGTTTTCATTTAATTCTGTTTCATTTGCACAAACAGGCTTTTTGTTTACAAGCCTTGCCTTCGGCTTGTTTCCGCAAACGCAAACAGGAAAGTCCTTCGGGCAGGTACAGCCCTGACACCAAGAAGCCATTTTTTGCTTGACGATTCTGTCCTCAAGCGAATGGAAAGTTATGACGGCAAGCCGTCCGCCCTTTCCGAGCATTTCAAACGCACCGTCAAGTCCTTTTACAAGTGCGCCAAGTTCATCATTTACGGCTATGCGCAGTGCCTGAAAGGTCTTTCGTGCGGGATGACCGTCACGTCTTACCTTCTGCGGTACGTTCTGTTTGATTATTTCGGCAAGCTCAAGCGTTGTTTTTATCGGCTTTTGCTCTCTTGCAGACACAATCCCCTTTGCAATCGAGGAAGCGTATTTTTCCTCGCCGTAGCTTGAAATTATACGTCTTAATTCCTCAAAGGGCAGGGTGTTTACAAGCTCTTCGGCTGTTGTTCCGCTCTGGCTCATACGCATATCAAGAGGTGCGTCCTCGTGGAACGAAAAGCCTCTTGACGCCGTATCAAGTTGATGGGAGGAGACGCCGATGTCTAGCAGAACGCCGTCAAGCCTGCCTACGCCCCGAAGCTGTAAAAGCTCCTTAATGTCAGCAAAATTGCCCTTTATAATTATAGAGTTTTCATTACTTTTAAACCTTTGAGTGAGTACCGAAATCGCATCGGGGTCACGGTCAATCGAGATAAGCTTGCCTGTGGTAAGGCGCTTTAAAATCTCACTGCTGTGACCTCCTCCGCCTGCCGTTCCGTCGGCATAAATACCGTTTTCCTTAATGTCAAGTCCCTCGATTGTTTCGTTGAGGAGTACGGGGATGTGGGAGAATTCCATATTATTCCTCCTTACAATCTCAGCATTGACAGAGCTTCGGAGATGGTATCCTTCTGTGAAGCCATAAATTCGTCAAATTTGGTTTTGCTCCAGATTTCAATTCGATTGTTCATTCCGATTACGAGCGCATCGCTTTCAATTCCTGCAAACTCACGCAGGCTTTGAGGAATTATCACTCTTCCCTGTGCGTTCGGTGTAACCTCAACAGCAGTTGCGCTGAAGGTGTATTGCAAAGCCATAGCCTTGTCGGCGGGAAGCTCAAGGATTTTAGCACAGATTGAATTGAACTGGTCGGCGGACATAGCCTGAATACAACAGTTTCCGAAACCTCTTGCAAGGTAAAATGTATCTCCAAGCTCTTCACGGAACTTTGCAGGCAAAACAATTCTGCCTTTTGCGTCAATTGAATGATTTGACATTCCCGAAAACATTTTGCCCACCTCCGACACTTTAGTTTGAAAATTAATTAAAAAACGCTGTATTCAGTCACCAAATGACACAATCTGCCACCGATTGATATAATTATACTCTATTGATTTAAAAAAATCAAGTAAAAGTTACGAACATAGAAATAAAATTTACAAAGTAATTAACTTTTTCATAATTTTGCAATTTTTATCTGCTGATTTGCAATTATTATTCCCACAAAGAATAAAAACAACCGAATGCACAAGAGTTTTCCTGTACATTCGGTGTCAGAAATCATTATTTAATTTTAAAAGGTTACAAAACGACCGAAATTATTACAAACAAATGTTTGCTGTTTTATTGTTATAATCTGTCGGTTTATCTGCAAAGTCACGCACAAGGGAATGTTGCACCGTACTTTGCAAATATTTTGTCAACCGTGTCACGCTCTTTTGGGGAAATGGAGATAAATTTTAGGCCTGCCTTTATGATTTCATCACCGTCACACGCCGGCATAAAAATCTGATTGCCAAACGAAACTGAGGCAGACTCGGTAAATCCGCAGGAAGGACTATCGTGATAAGCAGTTTTTCCGTTGAAAATTCTGCGAAGCTCATCACAGTCGCTGTCATCAAGCGTCACTTCAATATTCTTATTCTCGGTAATGTACTTGATTTTTGCATCTGCGTGTTCGGAAATTCCGACTGTCGAGGGCAGAAAATATGAAACTATTAGAAACACGGCAAAAACAAACGCAACGCCTACAGAAATATATAATATATTCTTTCTTTTATTCTCCATATCAGCTTACCTCCTGATCTTTCCTGTAAAATCATAATAACATCAGTGATAAGTAAAGTCAACAAAAAGCTGAAAACTGCCCAAGCAAGTAAATTGTTGCTCGGGCAGAATATAAAATGCGATTTATTTTTTCTCGGTTAAAAGCTTGTTAAGCTCCTCCATAAAGGTGTTGATGTCCTTGAACTGGCGGTAAACGGACGCAAAACGCACATAGGAAACCTCGTCAACCTTTTTGATTTCCTCCATAGCAAGCTCGCCGATTTGCATTGTGGTGATTTCTCTGTCAAGACTGCTCTGAAGCTTTGCCTCAATTGTATCTACCATTGACTCGATCTGCTGGATAGAAACAGGACGTTTTTCACAGGCACGAAGAATACCTGCCGTAAGCTTGTTGCGGTCAAAAACCTCACGTGACTTGTCACGCTTTACAACGATTAGCGGCACTGTTTCAATAACCTCGTGGGTTGTAAAACGCTTGCCGCATTTAAGGCACTCACGTCTTCTGCGGATTCTCTCGCCGTCATCGGCAGAACGGGAATCAATAACCTTGCTTTCTTCATAACCGCAGTACGGACATTTCATATTATAATCACCTCTGTAATTATTCTCTAAAGTAATTATAACATATACAACACAAAATTCAAGTAAAGAATTATTTACATTATTGTAATTTTATCAATTATCAATGTATGGCTACGGATTTATGAGCGGACACGGCACGCCGTGTCCCTACGGCTGTAACATAAAGGTTAGTTTAAATCTAAAGCTTTTGAAACAATATTCACTACTATAAATCGGAGCAAAGCGACCCGAAATTCCGAATTACGCATTCCGCATTCCGAATTAAATTAAAGGTTGCGGTAGTGCTTTACCCTTCTGTTCTTTTTACTGCGTCTTTTATTTATCTTTGAGGTTATCATATAGCAAATAAGAATTATTGCGATAATTCCGATTATTACAAGGAACCAGTAGGACTTGAATACAGTTGTGATTACGTTGAGAACAAAAAGTATTCCGCTCATTTCAATCTTTTCGCTTGAAACAAGATTCACCTTTGCAACCTCCTGTTTTTTGCCGTCGCTTCCCTGATAATAAATTGTAGCCGTTCCGACAACCGTGTCTGTGTCAAGAGGTGCGTCAACGCTCTCGGGAACGTCTGTTTCAATAATCAGTTCGTCTTTATCCAAATCCTTCGGCACAATTGCGCTAAGGCTTTTTTCGGGAACAAGCAGAACGGAGTTCTTGCCCCACGCAAGGTTTACCTTTTCCTCACAAACGGGAGTTGACGAGGTTGCTACGGTTTCAAGCTCCAGACTTGTAAGCGCCCACCTGAACAAATCGGCGGCGTCGGTCATTGTTCCGTAACCCTCGCTGACGCCCTCTTTATACGGAGCGTGAAGCAATACGGCTATGTATGAATATCCGTCGGCAGTTGCGGTAGTAACAAGGCATCTGCCTGCCTGGTCTGTCGTGCCCGTCTTGATTCCCTTTGCGTACATATAGTAATAATCGCCGCCGTTGTTGGGATCGATTAAATAGTTAGTTGTAACAAGCGGATAGTCGTCACCCTCGCAGGTGTATGAGGTAGTGTTCGTAATCTCCGCAAACTTTGGCAGCGTGAGTGCATAGGTTGCAATCTTGTACATATCACGTGCCGTTGTGTAGTGATTATCATCGTGAAGTCCGTCGGGATTTGCAAAATGCGTGTTTTTGCAGCCGAGCTCCTTTGCCTTGTCATTCATAAGCTTTACAAAGCTGTCTATATTTCCTCCGCCTACGTAATCGGCAAGCACCATTGCGGCGTCGTTGCCCGAGGGAACCATCATACTGTAGAGAAGGTCAATTACGCTCATATCCTTGCCGACGTGGTCTGCAACATTTGCAAGCGAACTGCCTGTATTCTCAAGCACTTCGAGCACAGATTTCTTAATCGGCACACGTGTGTTTTCAAAATCGTCAATATTTTCCGCAACAATTATGTAGGTCATAATTTTTGTGGTAGAAGCAGGATAGCGCTTTGAATCGGCGTCCTTTTCGAAAACAACCTGATTCGTATCCATATTGACAAGAAGAATTGAATCCGATTGCGTTTTCACCTTGTTCGGGTACGAAATTGCCCCCGTTGAAACAATCGATGACGAAATAATAATTATGAGTGCAAAAAGCAGTGATATTATTTTGATTGACTTTCTTTTCATCAGTCGGTTTTCTCCCCTTTAATATAAAAATATCAATTTTACAAACGATAATTTAGCGTTGGAATTACAGCACCGTTGTCGTAGGGACACGGCGTGCCGTGTCCACACAAAAATTGCATAGCAATTTTTGTGAATGGGACGTCTGGGAAGCCGTCCCCTACGGAAAAGTTTGATTGTAACGATAATGTTGATATAATCGGTTGCATTTGATATCACTACGGACACGGCACGCCGTGTCCCTACGACTAAAAACAAACGTTTCCTCTATATCACGTAGGGGACGGCATCCTTGACGTCCCGAAACGTTGCCTATATATCAACTTAAAATTCGGGCAACCGTTTTATCCAAACAAACCGACTTTTCCACTCGATTTGCCCGCCGAGGCACTCGGCTAAATTATCGTTTATATTACAAAACCAAGTTATAGATTTCAGCTTGTTAAAACGGATAGTCTGAATTTAATTTAAAGTGTTCTGTCCACCACGCTCGAAAAGCCTGTCAATTTCTGCCCTTAACAGTCTTAACTCGTCACAGCGAATATCCTTGTAGGTAAACAGTATATAGTCGGCGATTTTCTGCGAAAGCTCCAGACTTTTAGTGTCCGCAAAATCAGCTATCGTCATCTGCGGAAGTCCGTGCTGGCGTTCTCCGAAAAAGTCGCCCGGACCTCTCATTTTTAGATCCTCGTCGGCAATTTTAAATCCGTCGTTTGTTGAGCAAAGCACCTCAAGCCTTGCTTTTGTTGTAGGCGTTGTCTTGTCGCTTACGAGAATACAGTAGGACTGAAACTCTCCTCTGCCGACTCTGCCCCTTAACTGATGAAGCTGGGAAAGTCCGAAACGCTCTGCGTTTTCAATGACGATTACAGACGCATTCGGAACGTCAACGCCAACCTCAATTACAGTTGTGGCAACGAGCAGTGAAAGCTCGCCCGAGGCAAATTTGCCCATTATCTCGTCCTTTTCGTCCGACTTCATTTTGCCGTGAACAATGCCGACAGGTATGTCGGAAAATTCCTTGAGCATAAGCTCGGCGGCGTATTCCTCGGCTGACGCCACGTTCTCAAGCTCGCCCTCCTCAACAAGAGGGCAAACTATGTACGCCTGTCTGCCGGCTGAAATTTCACTTCTTATAAAATTATATATCCTCTTGCGCTGTGAAGCGCTCATAAGCACTGTTTTTACGGGCTTTCGTGAGGGCGGAAGCTCGTCGATTACCGAGATGTCGAGGTCGCCGAAGATTATCAGACCGAGCGTTCTCGGAATGGGCGTTGCGCTCATTACAAGCAGATGAGGGTTTTCGCCCTTACCGAGCAGTTTTGCACGCTGTGCAACTCCGAAACGATGCTGTTCGTCCGTTACGGCAAGACCGAGATTTTTAAACTCCGTTTTGTCGGTTATAAGTGCGTGAGTGCCGATTACAAGGTCGATTTCTCCGTCTGAAAGCTCCTGCCTTACACGCTTTTTCTCCGACTCCTTTTGTGCTCCCGTGAGCAGTGCAACCTTTATGTCGGTGTTTTCAAAAAGCTTTTTGAAGGTTTCGTAGTGCTGGTTTGCAAGGATTTCCGTCGGTGCCATAAAAGCCGCCTGAAATCCGTTTTTGACTACCGTATAGCAGACCGAAGCAGCAACGGCGGTTTTGCCCGAGCCTACGTCACCCTGAACAAGTCTGTTCATAGCCGAGGTTTTTGTAAGCATATCCTTTAAACAGTCGGAAACTGCTCTTTTTTGCGCATTCGTAAGCGTGAACGGCAGAAGCATTTCGAACTCGGATGAAAAGCTCATTGTGATTTTCACACCGCTTTCTCCCCTGCTGTGCTCCCGAAGGTTTCTCATACCGAGATTCAGAACTACAAGCTCTTCGGTAACAAGACGCTTGCGTGCCTTTTCAAGACATTCTCTGTTTTTCGGAAAATGTATGTCGTTTAACGCCTGCTTTAAATCGCATAAATCAAAAATGTGCCTGACCTGCTCGGGAAGAGGGTCGTTGACAGTTTTAGGCAAAAGCGAAAGCGCCTGCTTTACTGCATTTGAAATTGTCTTGCTGAAAAGTCCTGCTGTCTGACGGTAAACAGGGTGAATTTTTGCTCCGTCACTTGCGAGTGAAAATGTGGGAGAAATCATCTGAGCGCCGTAGGAATCGACTGTTATTCTTCCGTAAAAGAAATATTCTTCTCCGCCTTTCAGCATTGAGCTTATGTATCTGTTGTTAAAAAATACAATCTGCAAAGAGCCTGAATCATCATACACCATACCCTTTGAGATAATCCGTCCTCCGCTTATAAGTGAGTCGGAAATCGGAGTGGCAAGCACTGCTTTGATACAGCACAGACTGCCGTACTGTAAATCCGAGATTTTTTCAACAGTACTCCAGTCCTCGTAGGCACGAGGATAGAAATTGAGCAGACTGCCGACGCTGGTTATTCCGAGCTTTGCAAAAAGTTCGGCACGTTTTTTGCCTATTCCGTTTAAATTTGAAATCGGCATTTTATAAAGTGAAGCCATTTTTATACCTTTCACAAAGAAAGGGCATGACGCAATATCATGCCCATGTTTGGTTTTTATTCAACACTTAAAATGAAGTAGTAAACAGGCTGGTCGCCCTTGACAAGCGAGATGTCGGTGCGTGAGCCGAACTTGTCACGAAGCTCCTCGTACGCCTTGTTTGCGTCCTCCTCGCTTACCTCTTCACCGTAAATCAGGGTAATAAACGAGGTTTCACGGTTTACCATATTTTTAGCAAGCTTTACAAGAGCCTTTACAGCGCTCTTTTCGGTAATTGTGAGCTTGCCGTTTTCAAGAGCAATTATGTCGCCCTCTTTGATTTTCTTTCCGCCGAACTCACTGCTGCGTGCGGCAAAGGTTACAAGTCCCGTACCTACGTTCTGTGCGGAATCCATCATAAGCTGTGCGTTGCTTTCAGCCGAAATTTCGGGATCAAAATTGAGCATAGCCGTCATTCCCTGCGGAATTGTACGGGTGGGAACGATTACAACGTTTCTGTCCGTCACCATCGGAACAGTCTGTTCAGCCGCAAGAATGATGTTCTTGTTGTTGGGAAGAACAATTACGTTCTTTGCAGGCGTGGCCATAACAGCCTCGTAAATATCGTCGGTGCTGGGGTTCATACTCTGACCACCCGAAACTACGTTTGTACAGCCTAAATCCTTGAAAAGCTCCTTTAAGCCTTCGCCTGCCGCAACAGCAACAAAGCCTATATCGTCAACAGGCTCGGCGGGAGTGAATACCTCTTTTTCAGCCTTCTTTGATTTCTTAACGTTTTTATGCTGTTCCTTCATATTCTCAACCTTTGTGGTGAGAAGCTGACCGAACTCAAGTCCCTTTGTAAGCGCATTACCCGGCTGTTCGGTGTGAACGTGAACCTTGATGATTTCCTCGTCGCTTACTACAACAA
>CAMKNF010000069.1 GCA_946414115.1 uncultured Ruminococcus sp.
AAATCATTTACTGAATAGTAAAGCAAGGACTGTCATAAAGTAAAATGCTCTATGACAGTCTTTTTAATTTAGCCGATTGCCGCAAATCCGATACATTCTCCACCTGTGTGCGCCGTTACTGCACTGCCTATTTGAAAGCACCACGACTTTTTGAATCCCATTCTGTGCGCCTGACGTTTAAGCGAAAACAAAAGTCCCTTGTTGATTTTATACCCGTAGCCGATTATGATAAAATCCTTTGACGGGTTATTCCTGCTGACAAAATCCGACATCAGGCTGTCTGCAATTCTGTAAAGACTTCCTCTGTACTTTTTGCCGCTTTCAAGCACTCCGTTTTCAATCGTAATGCAGGGCTTTATGTTCAGCATTGACGCTCCGAAATGTGCAATTCCCGATATTCTTCCGCCTGCCTTCAGATAATCAAGGCTGTCGGGCACAAACGAACAGCAGACGTTTTTTCTCTGACTGCAAATAATTGACACGCACTCGTTAAGCGAATGGCTTTTGCCTAATCTGCCGACAATTTCACAAGCCTTTATTATCAGCGCACCTGCACCGATTGAGCCGCTCCGGGAATCTATCACCTGCAATCTTGACGGTGGAAACTCTTTTGACGCTATTACGGCGTTCTGATACGACACTGAAAGCTTTGATGAATAGGCAATATGGATTATTCTGCAATCGGGATATTTGCGGAAAATTTTTCTGAAATGCGCTGAATATTCCCCTAAATTTGGTGCAGAGGTTACAGGCAGCTTGCCTGACTCCTTAAAAAAGCGTTCTGCCTCTGCTACGTCAAATTCACCGTCAAAAAACATTTTTCTGCCGAATGTTATGTGCATAGGCAGTATCTCAATGCAGTTCGGAACACTTATTTTCCATGGCAGGTCAGAGCCGCTTTCTGTTGAAATAATTATTCTGCTCAAACAAATTTCCTCCGTTAAGTAAATGTAAACAAAGCGCCCCCAACCTTTGCGGTTGAGGGTACTTCGGCAATCCGAGAACAACTCGGACTGAAATCGGAAACATTTTCCTTAATCACTTACAGCCGCTTTTTGCTACAAAGCTCTGGCAGTCTGTGCACTGACAAACCGTCGGGTTTGCCTCGTGAGTACCCACCTTGATTGACTCAAGCGAGCAGAAGTTCTTTGTGCTGTTGTGATTTTTACAGTTTGTTACGGTGCAGGCAATGCTCTGATTTGCATATGAATTGTCTGTCATTTTTCTTCACCTCATTAAATTTTGTGCGGTATTACCGCTTGACAATACCGCACATATTTGCACGGTGCTGTCCATATTATTTTTAATCTCTTTAATCAATTTATACGCACCAATTTTAAATTTTATAATAAAATGTAATGAGGTGAATTGCATATGGATGTTCTGTCAGCTGTCATTCTGGTTGTTTTTGCCGTAATCGGCGTCATTTCGGTTGTGCGTGACCTGACGTGCTTTCTGTTCAGATACAAAAACGACAATTCGGTGATGTTTGTCACGCCGATAAACGGAAAGTGTGACGACGCCGAGCTTATTCTGCGAAGTGCTGTCGCAAAGGTCAGATGGGTAAGCCGAGGCAAGCACGATTATGTAATCTGCCTCGACTGTGATATGGACGATGAAACAAGGCAGATTTGCGAAAAGATCTGTGAGGAATACGGCTTTGCAAAGCTTATGAGCAAAAATGAATTTTTAGAATTGATGAAATAATATTGTAAATTTATTAATCAAAAAACTGCCCCGAATGTAATTTTCAGGGCAGTTTTGTTTTGTAGCGATTGATTTATTTTATGCGCTGTGATAAAATTGATTTGTACTTATAAGCAAATAAAAAGCTCAAAAATAAAAGTAAAATTACTGCTTTTTGCGGATAAGGATAATCGGGGTTGTCTGCTGTCCTTGACCGCATGGGTTGTCGGCGATAAGTCCGAGAAGCTCCTCTTCCGAAAGCGTTATGTCGGAAGAATAACCGAGAATCTCCTGCCCTAAATCGTTAGCGTCAACTATCATACAGCTCATACCGAGCTTTTCTTTTATTTCATCGCAAACGCCCGACGGGTTTTCGGGATTTTCAATGCCGATGTCACGGTATTCACTCCACACGTGGTCGTAAAAGCCGTCAAGTCCTGCAACGTCCTTTCCGACAATTTCATAAAAAACGCCTTTCTTTCCGAACAGCTTGCATACTCCGCCGGCAAAGCTTGCCCAAAGGACTTTAGGCAGACCGGCTTTTGTTATTGCGTACTGCATTTTAATTGTTTCGCCAACGCCGACGCCTGTGTCGGGATGTGAAGCAAATTTAGAAAGGAACTTTGCCCAGAAGCCGATTTTTAAGTCCTCACGCTTTACAACTCTGTTCTGGCAGAGTGCGATAATCTTTTCGCTTGAGGAAACAATATCTCCCTCCTGATAGAGCGGAGAAACGTACTTTTTGAAAATTTCAATGTAATCTTCGCCCTGCTTTACAAAATGTGTTTTGATAGCATGGCGCATATATGTAGTGCCGTTTACGGTAATTTCTACATTCTTACCCTCGTTTGCAACAAATTCCATTGCTATAACCTCCAAAGCTTTTGCTTTATTTATCTCCTTTTATTATATAGGATTTTGCTTTAATTATCAACTGTAAGTTTTAATATAGAATTTTTTATTTTAAGGAAGATTTTTATGGATAACGAAAATCTGCTCCAGCTCGAGGGAGCTGTTGAAAATATAGTTTACAGAAACGAAGAAAACGGCTATACCGTCATTGAAATTTCCGACGGTGACGATTACATTACCGCTGTCGGAATTATGCCGCAGGCAAACGTCGGCGATACCGTAAAGTTGACGGGAGTTTACACAAATCACCGCAACTACGGCAGACAATTTTCTGCGCAAATCTGCGAAATCTGCCGACCTACCGAAAGCGCCGATATTCTCCGTTATCTTTCTTCGGGCGCAATCAAGGGAATCGGTGCGTCTACTGCACAAAGGCTCGTTTCCGAATTTGGCGAGGCTACTCTTGACGTGATGGAAACACAGCCCGAGCGAGTTGCCTTAATCAAGGGAATCTCCAAAAGCAAGGCGCTTGATTTTGCAAATCAGCTAAAGACCAATACGGGCGTGAGAACGCTTATGCTCTACCTCGGAGAATACGGAATTTCAAACACCTCTGCCGTAAAAATCTACAACGCTTTAGGCTCGGGGTGCGTTGACCGAATCAGGGAAAATCCGTATATTCTGTGTCAGGGCGACTTCGGCGTCTCGTTTGAAAGCGCAGATTTTATCGCAAAAAAAGAGAGCCTTGAGCCCGAAAGCGGAGTAAGACTTCGTGCGGGAATTACATATATTCTGCGCCACAACGAGCGCAACGGTCACACCTGCCTGCCGAAAGAAAAGCTGGCTGCAATATCAGCCGATTTCTTAAACGTCGGCATTGACAGAATAAACAACTGTATGGAAGAAATGCTGTTTGACCGAACGCTAATCGGCGAAACCTTTGATGAAACCGAATTTGTTTTCACTCCACAGCTGCACTTAAGCGAAATGTACGTTTCTTCAAGAATAAAAATGCTCCTGAAATTTCCGGCCGAAAAAATCAAGGACATTGACAGGGAAATTGAAAACTGCGAAAAAACCGATGGAATAACCTATGCAGATTTGCAGAAAAAGGCGATAAACGCGGCACTTACAGAGGGTATGCTTGTGCTTACCGGAGGACCGGGAACAGGAAAAACAACAACTCTCAACGCTATAATCAAGATACTAAAGGACAAGGGCAAAAAGGTTTTGCTTTCTGCTCCTACGGGACGTGCGGCACAGCGTATGAGCGAGCTTACGGGGGATGAAGCAAAAACTCTGCACCGTCTGCTTGAGGTAAGCTGGGACAAGCACGACAACCCCGTTTTCAACAAAAACGAGCGCAATCAGCTCAAGTGTGACGCACTGATTGTTGACGAGGTTTCGATGGTTGACACCTTTATTTTTGAAAGCGTAATGCGTGCTCTCCCTCTCGGGTGCAGGCTTGTGCTTGTAGGCGACTCCGACCAGCTTCCGTCTGTCGGCCCAGGCAACGTTCTCGGCGACCTTATCGACAGCGGAATTATCCCCGTTGTAAGGCTAAACGAAATTTTCAGGCAGGCACAGCAAAGTCTTATCGTCACCAACGCACATAAGATTGTGAACGGCGAGATGCCTGTTCTGAGTAATACCGACAAAGATTTCTTTTTTCTCCAAAGGAATAATAAATTAGATGTCACGAACGTTATTATTGATTTGTGCGTAAGCAGACTTCCAAAAGCCTACGGCTACTCCGCATTTGACAACATACAGGTGCTTTCTCCGTCAAAAAAGGGTGAGTTAGGAACGGCAGAGCTGAATTCCAAGCTGCAAAACGCTCTCAATCCAAAGAGTGACGACAAGCAGGAGGTCACAATAGGCTCAAAGACCTTTCGCACAGGCGACAAGGTTATGCAGATTAAGAACAACTATGACATTCGCTGGTTCAAGGATAACGGCGAAACAGGCGAGGGTATTTTCAACGGCGATATTGGCATAATAGAAAAGATTGACAAAAAGACAAAAATAATTAAAATTAGTTTTTACGATAAGACAGCCGCATATACATATGAGAGTGCTTCCGACCTCGACTTTGCATATGCCGTAACGGTGCACAAAAGTCAGGGCAACGAATTTGACGCTGTAATTATCCCGATGTTTCAGGGACCGCCGCAGCTTTACTACAGAAATCTGCTCTATACCGCCGTTACAAGGGCAAAGAAAACGCTTATACTCGTCGGCAACCCGCACACTGTTGAATATATGGTAAACAACAACCGCCGTACAAAGCGCTACAGCGGACTAAAGGAATTTTTACTGCGTGATGACGGACTTTATTGATAAACTGAAAGAAAACGTAAAGGACATTTTATTTCCCGTAAGATGCCCCTACTGCGAAATTGTAATTCACAAAACCGAATACGCCTGCGAAAGCTGTAAAAAGCAGTTTCCCTCCCCTGCTATTATTAAACACGCTGTCGGAGGGTACAAATGCACCTCACCTTTTCCTTATGACGGAATTTTCAAAAAGGCGGTAAAGAGGTTCAAATTCGGCAACAAGGGCGGCTACGCAAAACAGCTTGCGTTTCCTATGGTGCAAAGCATTCTTGAAAGCTATCAGGGTGCTAATTTTGATTTAATAACCTGCGTACCGATGCACAAAAACCGCCTTATCGACAGAGGTTACAATCAGGCTGAACTGCTTGCAAGGGAATGCGCAAAAATTATGAACATACCCTACCTTGACACGCTTGAAAAATTCAGGGAAAACCGTGAACAGCACAGCATAAAGGCGAGTGAAAGAGCCAAAAATGTCAAGGGAGTTTACAGGATAATTGACAAGGAGCTTGTCAGGGATAAAAAAATTCTGATTATTGACGACATAATCACAACAGGCAACACACTCGGCGAATGTTCGGTAATGCTTGTAAAAAGCGGTTGCAGTTCGGTAGATTGTGCCGTTTTGTGCTCGGTGATTTTGAGCTGACGGCTCTTGAAGTACACAGAGTATTGTTATATAATATTGTTATCCTTTTAAGTAAAATAAACGATAATTTTTTTCAATTCGGAATGCGGAATTAGGAATGCGGAATTAATGGTCGCTACGCTCCGAATTTGTAATGTTGCGTGTTGTAAGGAAAAGTTTGTTTACTGATTTTTTGTTGATATATCGGTAACGTTTAGGGCGACCACACAGGGTCGCCCCTACGGTATAAATGAAACGACTGATATTACACTGTAGGGGCAGCCCTGTGTGGCTGCCCGATAGATAAAAACACAACGTTTCCTTTATATCCGTAGGGGACGGCATCCTTGACGTCCCGAAACGTTGCCTATATATCGACTTAAAATTCGGGCTACAATTTTCTCCAAACAAACCGACTTTTCCGCTCGATTTGCCCGCCGAGGCACTCGGCTAAATTATAGTTTAGCTTAAAAATCAAAATTAGATATTTTGAAATAAATTTTAAAAGTAATAAAAATTACGGAGTGATTTTATGGATATAGCAATTGACCTCGGTTCTGACAGAACGAGGGTTTTTATTGAAAATAAAGGCAAGGTGCTCGACGAGGCAAGCGTAGTCACCTATGACATTGATACAGACGAAATTTACGCAGTCGGTGACGAGGCGTATGCGATGATTGGCAAAACTCCCGTAGGAATTAAGGCTGTTCATCCGCTTGACGGCGGAGTGATTGCACGCTCGGAGCTTGTTGAAGATATGGTTTCAATCCTATTAAAGGAGGTCTGCTCGGTCAAGGTAGTTATGCCGAGGGTTATCACCGCTGTTCCCTGCGACGTCACCGAGGTTGAAAAGCGAGCCGTAGTAAACGCAGTAAGTGCGTTCGGCGTAAGGCGTGTTTACCTTATTGAAAGTCCCAAAGCCGCCGCACTCGGTTGTGGAATCGATATAACAAGCCCTCACGGCGTTCTGATAGCCGACATAGGAAGCGGAACGGCTGACATTGCCGTTTTGTCGCTTGGAGGAATTTCCGTTTCAAAAACGGTCAAGCACGCAGGCAGTGCAATGGACGAGGAAATCGTAAAATACATCAGAAAGAAATACAACCTGATTATCGGCACAAATATGGCTGAAAGCTGTAAGAAAGCAATCGGCTGTGTAAAAGTGCCTGCCGAGCAAAAGACGTTCAAGGTCAAGGGCAGGGACGCCGTCAGCGGTATGCCGAGATTTGTTGAGGTTCACTCGGAAGAAATCAAGGAAGCTATTGAGGAAATTGCGCTTGAAATCGTAAATGCAATAAGAGATGTGCTTGAAAAAACTCCCCCCGAGCTTACGGGTGATATATACACTGACGGAATTATTCTTTCGGGCGGTCTTGCAAAGCTCGGCGGCTTTGCACAGCTTGTAAGCGAAGCCACCAAACTGCGTGTAAGGGTGCACAAAAGCAGTGCAGACTGCGTAATTATGGGTTGCGGAAAAGCAATCGGATTTATGGACGAAAGCGACAAAAATTCACCGCAGGGCGTTTCACCGTTACTTGCGGCATATTAAATATAATTCGGAATGCGTAATTCGGAATGCGTAATTAATGGTCGCTACGCTCCGGATTTGTAATAGTGCGTTTTGTTCGGAAAGGTTTGGTTTCCTCGGGATGATAGATATATCGGCAACGTTTCGGGACGTCAGGGATGCCGTCCCCTACGATTGATACAGGAAACGTTTTGTTACTATCGTAGGGACACGGCGTGCCGTGTCCGTATTTACTAACAAACGCAATAAATTATATCGACATTATAGTGACCAACAAACATTTTCGTAGGGGACGGGTTCCCACACGTCCCATTCACAAAAATTGCATAGCAATTTTTGTGTGGACACGGCACGCCGTGTCCCTACGTCATCGTTGCTATAATCCACCGCTAAATTATGGTTTATTTAAAAAAACGGCTGAAACAGAATCAAAACTGTTTCAGCCGTTTTATTGTTTATTGAATACCAACAATCATTTTCTGAATTGCTGTTGCGTCGGCTACAGTGATATTTCCGTCACCGTTTACGTCGGCGTTGAGCTTCCGGACTTCTGAAAACTCAACGCTGCCTGCAAGATATTTCTGGATTGCGGTTGCGTCCGTAATATTTACATTTCCGTCAAGAGTGACATCTCCGAGCGTTGTGACCTCCGCCCCATTACCCGTTGTTACCGCCTTGATTACCAGCGTTCCACCGAGGTTGTCGTTGTTCTCCTGCTGGTACCAGTCGAGCAAATCACGCATCTCATTGTTATACAAAATATAGCTGTCGCCGTAGTGTGTGTCGTTTATCAGAACATACTCTCCTGTTTCACCGTTTGTTATCCATTCACACGTTCCGAGTGACGGATTTTTGTATTCCTCATCAGTTGTATCAAGCCCCGAATTGAGCTTCTCCGTATTAATTACAACGGCAATTGAGCCGTAACCGAGGGGCAGTGTATAATCGGAAATTTCGGCGCATATGTAGCCTGCATAATCAGTCGTACCGCTATACAGCCTTGTCCATTTGCTTTTATCGGCAACGGGCTTTTCAGCGTAGTCGTCCGGCACATAATAAATTGCGTAATCTGCATTCTTACACTCGTTTTCAAAAATCACCTTGTCAAGCGTATTGTAACCGTTTGAAAAATCAAATCTGTTAATGTATGCAACCTCATTGCTGTTTTCAATTTCAATATCAAATGTTGCGCCGTAGATTTCATTCTGCTCAAGCCTTGTGTTTTCACCAATCTCCTGAACAGATTTTATTGTATATAACGGCTGGTATCTGTCATCAAAAATATACTTGTCCTCATAGGAAATCCAGAGGTATCCGCCCAGAGAATTATAATTTCCGTAGCTGTTTCTTGCAAGCCATGCACCGGGTTTTTGGGGTTTTTCGCCAACAGAGCCGTTAAATTTGCTTCTTGAATAGTTATTGTCCCAGCCGACAATTTCAACGCCGTGATTAATTGAACTTCCGCTATAGCTTTGGGGCATAAAATACGAAATTCTGTCAGTGCTCAGGCACGAAGCGGCTGTGGCATAGCCGGCATATACTCCGCCGTTTTCCATAATAGCACGCTTTATTGCGTCAGTATCGTTTCTGTTGAGATATTCAACTGCCGTTGTGCCGTATTTTGCAAGACCTGTATCTATATCGTCGGAGGTAATTCCGCTTGTAATGTCAAAATCGCCTAAGTCTTCCACTTCAACGCCTCCCTGCCATGAGGTGAGATAGCCGAGTGCCGTATGCGAATAACCGCCGTCCTTGTAGCTTCTTTGCCAGCCTTTGCCGTTGCTGTGCTTTGTTGCCCAGATATTCATATGGTCAAAAGACATATTATTAACCGAAAAACCTTCGTGCAAAAGCTTTGTCTCAAAAACAGAAATTCCCGAAACAGCCCAGCAATCATTATACTTCTGCTGTTTTATATCGGTAACATAACCAAGGTCACGTGAACTGTATTTTGCAGGAAGGATTACATCCGATGTTACGGCTGCTGCCGTATTGTCGGAAGAAACTGCTGATGAATCAAAATCAATTACAACCGCTCCTGCACCGATAGCAGACAATGCTGCAATGCCGAATGCTGCAGACAAAGACACAATTGTCTTTGCAAAAAAACCCTTATGCATATTAATTACTCCATAAAAATTATACTTAATTAAATTATATCAAAACTAAAATTAATTGTAAAGAATATAAATTTGTTTTCACACTAATAATAAAAGAAAAAGCAGGAGGGACTCTGATATGCAGCTTCGTACCGACCTTGCAGTGGAGGCAAGGGAAATTGCAGGAGAACATATATCGGGAACGGAATTTAAAACCTACAGCGAAAACGGACTTGAAATTTCACGCCTGACCGTTAAAAATCAAAAGGCAAAGCAGGCTCTGGGCAAGGACATAGGAACGTATATCACAATTGAACTGCCGTCGCTTACCGACAACTTTTCCGAAACCGACGAAAGGCTTGTTACAATCGGAGAAGAAATCCGCAGACTTCTGCCCGTAAACGGACTTGTGCTTGTAGCAGGGCTGGGAAACACCGAGATTA
>CAMKNF010000070.1 GCA_946414115.1 uncultured Ruminococcus sp.
CGGAAGCATAGTCAAACTCGATACCCTGACCGATTCTGATAGGACCCGAGCCGAATACGATAACGGTTTTCTTGCCGTCTGCACGTTCCTTTATAAACTCCTCTGCCTCGTTTTCCTTATCAAAGGTTGAGTAGAAGTAGGGCGTTTCTGCGGCAAACTCTGCGGCGCAGGTATCAACCATTTTGTAAACGGGAACAAGGGGATTTTCAACCTTTTTGCCTGTAATTTCTTCAATTGTCTTGTCAAGGAAGCCTATGTTCTTTGCACGGACATAAAGCTCCTCGGTAAGCTCGCCGTCTTTAAGCTCGTTTTCAACAGCGATGATATTTTTGAGCTTTTCAAGGAACCATTCGTCAATCATAGTTACCGAGTGGATTTCGTCAACTGTAATTCCTCTTTTGAGCGCCTCGTAAACACAGAAGATTCTTCTGTCGTCGCACACGCTTAATCTGTCAAAAACAGAAGCGTTTGAAAGCTCGGCAAACTCCTTGTCGTTAAGCGTATTGTGTGAAATCTCCGCACCTCTGACAGCCTTCATAATTGCCTGTTCAAAGGTGGGAGCAATAGCCATAACCTCGCCTGTTGCCTTCATCTGTGTGCCGAGTGTACGCTTTGCATATACAAATTTATCGAAAGGCCATTTCGGGAATTTTACAACTACGTAGTCGAGAGCAGGCTCAAAGCAAGCGTAGGTTGTGCCCGTAACGGCGTTTTTAATCTCATTAAGTGTGTAGCCGATTGCGATTTTAGCCGCAACCTTTGCAATAGGATAGCCTGTTGCCTTTGAAGCAAGTGCAGAAGAACGTGATACACGAGGATTAACCTCGATTACTGCATATTCAAAGGTTTCGGGGTTGAGTGCAAACTGACAGTTACATCCGCCCTCTACTTTGAGTGCGGAGATGATATTGAGAGCCGCACTGCGGAGCATCTGGTACTCCTTATCGGCAAGAGTAACCGTAGGAGCGATTACGATTGAGTCGCCTGTGTGAACGCCGACAGGGTCGAAGTTCTCCATTGAGCAGACAGTGATTACGTTGCCGTCGCTGTCACGCATAACCTCGAACTCAACCTCTTTCCAGCCGGAAATACACTTCTCAACAAGCACCTGCGTGATAGGTGAAAGCTCAAGACCGTTTGAGGTGATTTCACGAAGCTCGGATTCGTTGTCAACAATGCCGCCGCCTGTGCCGCCGAGAGTGAATGCAGGGCGGATAATTACGGGATAGCCGATTTCATCTGCAAATTTAACAGCAGACTCAACGTCGTTTACAACTGTTGAGGGAATACACGGCTGACCGATTGACTCCATTGTGTCCTTAAAGAGCTGTCTGTCCTCTGCCTTGTCGATTGTTTCGGGGTTTGCGCCCAAAAGCTTTACGCCGTACTTGTCGAGAAATCCCTCTTTTGCAAGCTGCATTGAAAGGGTAAGTCCTGTCTGACCGCCGAGGGTTGAAAGCAGGCTGTCGGGACGTTCCTTTTTGATGATTCTCTTGACGGTTTCAAGCGTAAGAGGCTCAATGTATATTTTATCAGCCATTGCATTGTCTGTCATAATTGTAGCAGGGTTTGAGTTCACGAGGATAACCTCAAGTCCCTCCTCTTTGAGCGCACGGCAAGCCTGTGTGCCTGCATAGTCAAACTCGGCAGCCTGTCCGATTACAATAGGACCCGAGCCGATTACCATAACTCTTTTTATATCCTGTTTGAGTGGCATATAATCATTCCTTATCCAAATTTTATCGGTTATGTTACAGTGTTATTCTTACTTATTTTTGTTTTCCTTAATCATATTTATAAAGCGGTCGAATAAAAACGCCGTATCAAGCGGTCCGCCGCAGGCTTCGGGGTGGAACTGAACCGAAAACGCAGGCATATCCGTATAGTTTACGCCCTCGCAGGTGTTGTCGTTGCCGTTTACAAAGCTTACAACGCCGTTTTCGGGCAGGCTGTCGCTTACAACTGCGTAGCCGTGATTCTGTGAGGTGATATAAACTTTGCCTGTTGCAATTTCCTTTGCAGGCTGGTTTGCACCTCTGTGACCGTATTTGAGCTTTTCGGTCTTTGCACCCTGTGAAAGTGCAAGGAGCTGATGACCGAGGCAGATTCCGAAAATCGGAATTTTATGCTCACAGATCTTTTTAAGCTCCTCAATAATCTTCGTATTCTTTGCAGGGTCACCCGGTCCGTTTGAAAGCATAATGCCGTCGGGATTCATTGCAAGGATTTCCTCGGCAGTTGTATTTGCAGGCACAACCGTTAGATTACAGCCACGCTTAACAAGCTCTCTGCCGATATTGTGCTTTGCGCCGAAATCCATAAGCACAACGTTAAGCTCCGGATTTTCAGCGCTGAAGCTTTCTTTTTCATTTATAGTAGTGCTTTCAACTGCGTCTGTGATAACGTAGTTCTTGATTTCTTCAAGCTCACTCTCGGTAAAATCGGGAGAATAGCTGATTTTGCAGTTCATTACGCCGTATTCACGCACGATTCTTGTGAGCGCACGTGTGTCGATTCCGTAGATTCCGGGAATTTGGGACTCTTTTAAAAAGGTGTCAAGATCACCCTCACAACGGAAATTTGAGGGAACTTGGCACCATTCTCTAACAATATAACCTTTAAGCGACGGAGAGTCACTTTCAAAATCGGAGGGAATTACCCCGTAGTTACCGATTAAAGGGAATGTCTGAATAACCACCTGACCGAAATAGCTGGGGTCGGTGAGTGTTTCAAGATAACCTGTCATAGCTGTGGTAAAAACAAGTTCTCCCGTAGTTTCTTTTTCAGCACCAAATGCCTTGCCTTCAAAGACTGTGCCGTTTTCAAGAATTAAGTACGCCGCACGGCTCATAAAAACACATTCCTTTCAAAAATTCACTCATACTCATTAGTTTTCGTAGGTCTGAATAACCTGCTTGGCTACTTGAAGCTTGCTTATGCGCAAGTCCATAGCCTGCTTTTCAAGATAGCGGTGTGCCTGTGTTTCAGACATATTAAGGCAGGAAATAAGCAAAAACTTTGCCCTGTTGATGATTTTCATATCCTCAACCATATGCCTGAGCTTTTCGTTTTCCTCCGTAACGCAGAGCATTCTCATACGAAAGCAGTCCGTAAACTGGAGAAAATGGTGAAAAAGATGCTTATTGATAGGCTTTGCAATTACAAGAACGCCGTGTTCGGTCAAGAGGTCGTTGACATCGTCGGCATTTTTCTGCGGAACGATAATTACAACGCTCGACCTTGTGGTCTTTGCAAAATGCTCTGACAGCTCAATGCCGTTTTCCTCGCCTAAAGGAGCGTTTACGCATATGAGGTCAAATTCATCTTTTTCAACAAGCTTTCTTGCTGTTTTGGCGGTACCGGCAACAGAAATGTTTGTGTAACCCTCACTGCGAAGAAGCTCGGAGAGTGAGGAAGCACTCTGCTCGGAGTGTGAAACCAACAAAGCTTTTTTCAAATTTACCACCACCGCTGTATTGTTTCATTCATCATATTATTGTACAAGATTTATCGCCATTCAAATTTACATAAAGGAATTATTAAAAAAGATTTTTTACTATAAAGGAGCTGTTACGAAAACAGCTCCTCAAGTAAACTTATTTTGCGTTCTGCGGCAGAGAATACTTCTGCTTGTACGCCTTGTAGTCCGCATTATATTGAATATCGTCGGAATTTTTCAGCTCGTGGAGATACTCGTGAGCCTCATATCCGTTGCGGTTGATTTCGATAACGCCGATTGCGATATTTGAGCAGTGGTCGGACACACGCTCAATGTTCGTAATCAGATCCGAGAAAATAAAGCCAAGCTCAATTGTACATTCGCCGTTTGTAAGACGTCTTACGTGAGCTTCCTTGAGCTTGTCACGCAGTCTGTCGATAACCTGCTCGAGCGGCTCAACCTTTGCCGCAAGCTTTACGTCGTTGTGGATAAAGGCAAGCGTTGCGTTGTTTATAATCTCAATAAGTGCAGCAATCATAACCTCAAGTCCTGCATGAGCTTCCTCGGAGAATTTTACCTTTTTCTGCTCAATCTCCTGTGCAACCTGAAGAATATTTACAGCGTGATCGCTTATTCTCTCGAAATCTCCGATTGTGTGCAGAACAAGCTGAACCATTTTGCTGTCCTTTTCAGAAAGAGGCTTCTGGCTTAATTTTACAAGGTACGTTGAAATTGCGTCCTCGTAAGAATCAATCATATCTTCGTTATCTCTTATCGTTTCAGCAACCTTTTCGTTGTACTCTCCCAAAAGCTCAAGCGAGCCGAGGAGTGTTCCCTCTGAAAGACGTGCCATTTTTGTGCTTAACGACAATGCTCTTTCGGTTGCGATTGACGGAGTGTTGAGGAAACGCTCGTCCAGAAACGGAGTCTGAATATCGTCCTCACTGTCACGGATTGTAAGGCAGGCAAGCTTTTCAAGCTGTTTGCTGAACGGCAGAAGAAGTCCTGTTGCGATAAGGTTGAATATTGTATGAATAACTGCAATATTCGCCGGGTTGACAATATCGTCAAGGAATCCGAAGTTCAGGAATGCGTTTGCGCCGTAGAATAGGGTGCAGATTACAATTGTACCGATTATGTTAAAGTAAAGGTGTACAAAAGCCGCACGCTTTGCGTTCTTTTTTGCACCTACGCAGGAAATAAGCGCTGTAACGCACGTACCGATATTCTGTCCCATAACAATTGGAATAGCCATTGAGTAGTTTATCGCACCTGTTGACGACAGTGCCTGCAAAATGCCGACAGACGCACTGGAGCTTTGAATAATCGCAGTCAGAAGCGCACCCGTGAGTATGCCGAGGAACGGATTCTGGAATGCAGTGAGAATGCTTGTGAATGCGGGATTGTCTGCAAGAGGCTCAACTGCACCGCTCATCATACTCATACCGACCATAAGCACTGCAAAGCCGACAAAGATTGAACCTAAATTTTTCTTTGAGTCCTTTTTGCAGAACATCAGCAGAATAATACCTATAAAAGCAAATACAGCCGAGAACGACGAAGGCTTAAGCAGTTTCATAATCATACTGTCGCCTTCAATGCCCGAAAGGCTTAAAATCCACGAGGTAATTGTAGTGCCGACATTTGCGCCCATAATGATGCCGATAGCCTGTCGAAGCTTCATTATACCCGAGTTTACAAAGCCGACAACCATTACCGTCGTTGCCGATGACGACTGAATAACAGCCGTTACCGCCGCGCCGAGCAAAAAGCCTTTTATAGTGCTGTTTGTCATTTTTTCAAGAGTTTTTTCAAGCTTACCGCCCGAGAATTTTTCAAGGCCGTCGCCCATTGTGTTCATTCCGTAGAGGAACAGGGCAAGTCCGCAGAGCAGACTTAATACTGCAAATATATCCATAAATCCCATACTCTCCTTTATACAACAAATCATATAAAAGCAACGTAATGCATTTGTAAACGAATTGTAAAAAGTATGTAAAGTTTGACAAATTCGTCAATTATCCGTAAATTTTCTGTAAAGCGATATTATTTTTGTACTTTCCTTAGCAGTCTGTTTCTTCCGATTTTTCAAATAAAATTACGTACAAAAAATTAATAAAATATATTGTTATTTAACGGTAATGTATGATATAATATAGTTCAAAGATTATATATTCAAATAAAAAAGGGTAAATCATATGAAAATTGACAACAAAAAAGCAGGTATTATTCTTTCTGTTATCATCATTTTAAGCCTTACAATCAGCACATTCTATATGGCGGCAAAGCAGGGCTTTCACGAGGACGAGCTGTTGACATATAACCTTGCAAACTCATCAAAGCAACTGAACGTTGACGGTGGCTGGAACAGTCCCGGGGACTTTAATGAATATCTCGCCGTAAGCGAAAACGACCGCTTTGACTATGCACAGGTTTACGAAAATCAGATTATTGACGCCTCTCACCCGCCGTTTTATTATGCGTTGGTGCATACTGTATGCTCTCTGTTTCCGAATGTTTTCAGCAAGTGGCTTGCGTACTCAATCAACGTGCTTGCTATGGTCGGAATATTAATTCTGCTCTTTAAAATCGGCAAAAAGGTTACGGGAAATAATCTGTATGCACTTATCGCCTCGGGTGCATATGCATTGAGCATTGCGTGCATAACTACCACGATTTATCTGCGAATGTATGCTACGCTTACGTTCTTTGTGCTTGCGTTTTTGTATATGAGCCTTGTGATGTACGAAAAGAAAAACACCGTAAGGCTTTCCGACTGCCTTATGCTCACGCTTATCGTGATTCTCGGCATACTCACGCAATATTATTTTATCCTGTTTGCAGGCTTAATCGGGCTTGTTTTCCTTGTTTTCAAAATCAAGGAGAGAAACATAAAAGACCTTATAAAGTACATAATCGCCGCAGTAATCGGCGCAGTTATTGCGCTGTGCATTTATCCTTACATCATTTCAAACGTACTGGGCGGCAACAGAGGTTTAGGCTCACTTGATATTTCAAATCTTGAATTTGTCACGATTTTCACATATCTTGTTTACAAGCTCTGCACCTACATTCAGATTCTTGCAAAGGACTTGTTCTTAAATCAGGTCTGGCTGTTTGCGCTCTGTGCAGGCTTTGCAGTAGGAGCAGGGATTTACTTCCGCTTTGCCAAAAAGCACAAATTAAACCGCAAGGCTATGTTCATTATTATTCCTGCTCTGGTTTATTTTATCGGCATTTCGCTTGTATCGCCGTTTAACAGTGACAGGTACGTTATGGCGTCGCTTCCGCTGATTTCAATGCTCTTTACGTTTGCATTCATCAAGATTTTTGAGCTGATAAAAAATGAAAAGGTACGTCTTATACTTCCTGCAAGCGTTGTGCTTGCAAGTGCAATTGCATTTTGTACAGTAACTCCGTACTACATCTACGGCAGAACAAATCTTTATGAAACGAAAACAGACAACTGCGTGTTTGTCGGAACGGCTATGCTTGAGTGGAACAAGTGTATTGACAAGTTTATGAACTACGACAGCACAATGATTATTCAGACCTCGCAGATGTCAAAAACTCTCGGTGACGAGCTTGAAAGCTTTGCAACTGAAAGAGGCGTTGTTACAAAGGGTAAAATTTCCGAGCTTGCAAAGGCGTATATGTTCAACGGCGACACCGGAAAAGTAACGAAGGACAGTATGTCGGCGCTGAAAACCGACAAAAAGCTGTCGGAGCTTTCGGAAGTTACGGTTTACGTTTCACGTCTTGCCGACAACGACAGCACAATTAAGTACATTACGGATAATACGGATTTTAAAAATTACGAGCTTATTCAGGCTGACTACAGCTTTGACGATTTCTACAACTGGTACGATTATTTTGTTGAAACCGAGTCATACTGCAATGTCTACCGTTTTTATAAGTAAATTGGTTTGGATAAGGAATTAGGTGATAATTTTGCAAAAACAGGACAGACAAAATTCAATTGGAATTGCACTCTCGGGAGGCGGATTGCAGGGAATTGCCCACATCGGCGCAATAAAGGCTCTTTATGAGCTTGGAATACACCCTCAATATGTTTCGGGTACAAGCTCGGGAGCGTGTATGGCGGCAATTACGGCTATGGGATTCACCGCCGACGAAATGTGTGATCTGGCAAAAAAGCACTGGAAAACGCTTGCCGAGATTGACAACGGACTGATTTTCAAGGCACTTGCGCAGTTTATTCTTAACAAAAAGATTCAGAAGGACGGAATAAAATCGGGCGAGTTGATTTCCGACGTAATCAAGGAAATTATGGCGATAAAGGGTATAAAGGGCTTTAAGGATTTGCCGATTAACCTTTCAATCTGCACGGTTGACACGCTGACAACAGACGAGTGTATTTTCACAACAGAGGACGAGCACCTTGAAAACGACCATATACATTATATATGCGACGCACCGCTTGATATTGCCGTTCGTGCGAGTATGTCGTTCCCTGCGATTTACACTACCTGTACATACGACAAGTACAACTTCATTGACGGCGGTTCAAAGGACAATCTGCCTGTAAAAATCCTTCGTGATATGGGCGTGGGCAAGGTACTTGCCATTGGCTTTGACATAATGAACTACGACCCCGACGCAGGACTTGACGGACTTATCAAGGTTATATGGCGTGCACTTGACGTTTATTCAATTGACGGAACGAGGAAGTCAATGGAGATGGCTGACCTTGCGGTTCAGATAAACAACAAAAACACACAGCTGTTTTCGATGGATAACGTTGACGAAACAATTCATGAGGGTTATGAAGCAATTATGGCACATAAGGACGAAATCCTCCGAATTTTTAAAGAATGATGCATAATTTAATTCGGAATTAAATACCCACAAACAAATTTAAAACTCCCCACCAAAACTAATCGGTGGGGAGTTTATTATATTATGTAATATTAAATTTAACTTATACTTGCAAGCAACTTCTGAAGATATGTTGCGTCTTCAACTGTAATTTCACCGTCGCCGTTTACATCAGCCGCCTCATGACCATACATATAAGTAATTTCTCTTATACCAGCCAAATAGAGCTGAATAGCGGTTACATCTCTTATTGATATCATATCGTCACCGTCAACGTCGAAATCCGTGCTGAAAACCGTGTATTCCTGAGAAGCTTCACCATAGTAATTTCCTATGCCTACTATAGAAAAGCTGCATATTCCCGCATATACAAATCCACTGCCGTCTAAAACAAGATAATCAACACCCTCGGTAAGTTCTTTTCCGTCTGATATTACAGTGTAATTATCGGGCTTATCCTGTTCCTTTCCGGTATACACCATTTCGCTGATTTCAATTGAAGCGTTTGAAATATCATACTTCGCCGTACCCAACACAAAAGGAACTGCTTTTTCTGTGCTATCATTAGTTTTATAGCTGATTGTGATATTTCCCTTGCTGTCGGAATTAAGCTGGTCAAAATAGATGAATGAGCTTATACTTAGAAAATCGGAATTAACATTTCCGTTGTTCACACCTACAACATACGTAGTATTGGGTTCAAGACCTTTGAATGTATAACTGTTTTTGTATTTCTTATTTGTGTCATTATAAGGTACGAATTTAAGTGAATCCTGGTGCTGGTAATTATGAATAAGTGAAGAATCCCAGTTTTTATTTCCCTCGGGATAATAAATTGTCAGGTCATCAACATTCCAGAAAACCTGTGACATATAATAATTTGCAGAAAAGTCACCCTTGAATTTAACTGACTTTAAGTTGTAGCAGTTAAAGAAAGGAACGTAATCCAGATGTACATATTCGGGAATTGTAACGCTTTCCAGTCCGCAGTTATAAAATGCACGGCTGTAAACATACAAAGTATCATTCTGTAATGTTTTAGGGAAATCTATTGACTTAAGCGATTTACAATTTGCAAAAGCAAAATAGTAAATTGTATATAAAGATTCAGGAATATTAATCTTGGAAAGAGATGTACAATTATTGAATGTGTATGATTCAATAGTATCTATCCCTACGGGTAATGATACTGTTGTCAGGTTACCGCAATCGGAGAATGCGTAATTATCTATTCTGGTTACCGAATCGGGAATAACAACA
>CAMKNF010000071.1 GCA_946414115.1 uncultured Ruminococcus sp.
TACCTAACGGGCAGCCACACAGGGCTGCCCCTACAGTGTAAATATCAGTGTTTGTCTTTATACCGTAGGGGCGACCCTGTGTGGTCGCCCGAAATGTTACCTATATATCAACTTAAAATTCGGGCTACAATTTTCTCCAAACAAACTGTCTATTCCACTCGATTTGCCCGCCGAGGCACTCGGCTAAATTATCGTTTATCTGACTTTATAACATAACTAACCAATTATCAAAGCATAAAATGTCAGTCGTAATCAGCCACGTTTGTAAAGCATATGTTCAAATCTACCGCACCCTCAATTCCGTCAATCGTACCTGTTGCGGAATATTGCCACATTGAAAACTCATAATAGAATGTAGGCACGTTTGCGTATTCGCAGTACCAGATGTCAATGTCGGCAAGGCGGGAAAGGTCGTACTTGAAGTACAGCTCACGGCTCGGGGAGTAGAGAATAGGCGTATAGCCAAGCTCCTTAACTCTGTCGCAGAAAGCTCTTGCGCACTCTGTAGCCTGACTTGCGCTTACGCTGTCAGTGCGTGCGTCGTCGTCCTTGATGATTTCCCAGTCATAGGCAACGGGATAGTCAAGCTTTATGTCGCCGAGAACGGTTTTTACATAGTCTGCCTCTTCAATTGCTTCTTCGGTGCTGACAGCCTGCGAGAAAAAGTATGCGCCGACTTTAATTCCCTCGGCTTTTGCACCGTTTATGTACTCAAGAGCTCTTTCGTCTGTGTACATTTCGCCTTTTTCACCGTAGCCTCTGCCGCCTACTCTTATCATAGCAAAGTCAATTCCGCTTTCCTTGACCTTTTTCCAGTCGATATTTCCGCTGTAGGAAGAAACGTCAATGCCCTCGCTTGAGGCGGCTTTTCCGTTTTCATTATAATATTTAAGATTGGAGTCAGCCGAAAAATTGTTGTTGTCAAGCTTGTTTACGGGTACGCCGTCAAGCTCGGTAATCCAGATTTCACCGAGTGTGCTGTCGTTTATGTGAATTTTATTTCCCGTTGTCTTAACGGTAGTATCAGTAGCTGCGGTTACAGCCTGTGAGCTTGAACTGTTTTCTTTTTCATTTGTACAGCCGCACAAAGCCGCCGACAGTATAATCGCCGAAGCGATAAGCATACAAGTAATCCTTTTCATATTAATTTCTCCGTTTCCTTATTTTATTCATATTGCATATAAATTCCGTAAACCCTTTAAATTATTAAAAGCATATCATATTTTTGTTTTTATGTAAATAAATTAGGTCGAAATTTGTATTGAAAATTATGTGAAGATTAAGTATAATAGATATATTATCCATTAAAAGCAATATCAGGAAAATGGAGTTTACAATTTTAATTTGTATAAAAGGTTGGTGAAACGGGTGAAAAGTGTCGGCGTCAGAGGTTACCGAAGAAAAACTAAAGAACAGCTTTTGAAGGAGATTGACGCCTGCAAATCACTCAGCCAGCTTTTTGCTTTGATTCAGCACGAGGGAATTGTACTGAGAATGTACAGCCAGCCGGGTGCCTCGAACCTTACCCCTAAGAAGCTTTATCCCAAGGAGATAATTGACAACAAGGAAGATACTCCTTTTGAGCGACTGCGTATAAGAGTGAGAAAGGCTGTTGAGCAGTACGACGAAAGAATTTCGTCAGATGTTTGTCCGGATAGCACAAAAACAAGGAAATTTCCGCAGAAATAAGGAGTGCCGGCGATTTATTAGTTGTTTCATTTTAAAACAAACAATTATTACAAAATTTTTACCGAAAAAACTCTTTATTTTTTACAGATTTTAGTATATACTATTGTTATTAATTAGCATATCATTTTGATATGTATTGGTGAAAGAGGGAATAAGAATGAAAAAAAAGTTTAAACGTATATTTTCGGTCTTGCTTGCGGTGATTACTGTGTTTTCCGCAATTGTGGTTTTCGGCACAAGTACATATGGGGCTGAAAGTGAAACTACGCCTGTTGTTTCGGGCGATGCTGCTGCAGATACTGTTGAGGCGTCAACAGTACCGGAAGAAACAACAGAGCCTTCAATTGCTGTGACCGAACCGACTGCTGCAAATCCGACGGAACCCCCTTCTATAATTGTCGGAAATGTAAAGAATATTGTTAAGACAAGCTTTCTTACCGATAAAATAACCCTTAAATGGGATAAGGTAAGCGGTGCGACGGGATATTATGTTTACTGTAAAAATGCCGACAACTCAAATACATTCAAGAAGGTTGCCGAAGTCAAGTCAAATACCTGCACGGTTTCAAAGCTTTCACATACCACGCAGTATCATTTCAAAATATCTGCTTATGTTGCTGTTGACAACATAAAGTACGAGGGTGCAGGTACAGTAAAAAAGACTGCCACACAGCCCGGAAAAGCTACAGGCTTGAGAATGAAACGTTCATCAAACGTTATCGAGTTTGCGTGGAATCGCAATTCAAAGGCAACGGGATATAAAATCTACCGTGCAAGCGGAAGCACAAACGGAAAGTACGTGCTTTATAAAACAATCAGAGGCAACAGTACAACTTCGTTTGCCGACAAAAGTGTTGAGCTTGGCAGAGCTTATTATTATAGCGTTAAGCCGTTCCGTGAGCTTTACAACACATCATACACAGCTCCGTCTGCCGATATTAAATTTATCTGCGGAATGAGTGCGCCCGACTATTCAATGACCTCACAGCTTTCAAGAGTAAGCCTTTCTTGGAACAAGAATAAGTACGCTACCGGCTACGATGTTTACTATGCAACTTCAAAGAACGGTACATTTAAAAAGCTCGGAAGCACAACAAACAACTACTTTAACACTGTAAGACTTTCAGACAAAAAGACATATTATTTCCGTGTTCAGCCATATAGGCTTAACGGCTCAAACAAAACAAAGGTTGTGGGTACCTACGTTACTCGTTCAAAGACTGTTACCAAAAATGCATACGGTGTAAGCGTTGGAGGTACATATATTGAAATCAGCATTAAACAGCAGCATATGTGGTTCTACCGCAACGGTAAGCTTTATTGCCACACAGATGTTGTAACGGGAAATGCCGACGGTTATCACAACACACCAAAGGGCGCATTTACAGTTATTCAGCGTCAGTCGCCTGCTGTGCTCGTAGGTGCAGACTATTCCTGCCCTGTTTCTTACTGGCTTGGATTCACCTACGGCGGCGTGGGAATACACGATTCAAGCTGGCGTTCAAACAGTGAGTACGGTGGAAATACCTACAAGGGCAACGGCTCTCACGGTTGCGTAAACACACCCTACAGCGCTGTAAAGAAGATTTATCAGAAAGCAGGATACGGCACAAGAGTTGTAGTTTACTGATAGAATTAAATTGCAAAGATTAACGGCAAAGCAATTACGCTTTGCCGTTTTTGTGCGTTATTGTGTTGCTGTTGTGCTTTGCTGAACTGTTGTTGTCGTCTGCTTCGGGCACATTTTGCCGTCAACATCTGTGTAGTATTCGCCTTTAAGCAGGATTTTTGAAATCGGAACAATCTCATAGCCTTTTTCTTTGATACCCTCAATTACCATAGGCAGTGCCTCGGGAGTGTTCTTTGCACCGTTGTGCATAAGAATAATACTACCGTCCTTTAGCTTGCTGACAATGTTTTTTGTAATCTGCTCGGGAGTGGGATCTTTCCAGTCGAGAGAATCAACGTCCCACTGAACACAGTACATATTACAGTCATTGACCGACTTTACAACGTCGTTGTTATAGTCGCCGTAGGGCGCACGGAACAGGGTAGGCATTTTACCGGTAATCTTCTTGATTTTTTCGTTGCAGGACTGAATCTGCCCTGTCATATCCGAAGTGGACATCTGCGTCATATGCGGATGAGTGTCGCTGTGATTTCCCACATCGTGTCCCTTATCGGCAATTTCCTTTACGCTTTCGGGGTATTTGTCAACCCAGTCGCCGACAAGAAAGAACGTCGTCTTTACCTTGTATTTATCAAGGATTTTAAGTAAATTATCGGTCTGTTCATTGCCCCAGGCGGCGTCAAAGGAAAGCGCAACCTGCTTCTTGTCAGTTTCCACATAGTAAATGGGGATTTCACGGGGCGTAGAAGCGGTCTGAACCGCCCTTACAGTTGAAGTTATCGCAATTGCCGCCGTAGCCGCACCTATTAAAAGACAGAATCCTATTGAAACAAGACTGCGCTTCGTAAGAATTAATAAACGCATAAAATCCCCTCCGATACATTGTATGTGATGAAGAAAAATTTTATGATGTTTATTTGGAAATGGCTATCTATTTTAATTTATAGTCTTTTCATACAACTCATTATGATATATAATAATGATAGAAATAACAAAAACTTGGAGGTGGGGAATTGAAAAAGTTCAAAAATAATGTGTTGTTTCTGTTGTATACCGTCATTCTCGGTGCTATTGTCGGAGCAATTATCTGGGCGTTTATCAGACTGATGAATCTCGGTATTGAGTTTATCTGGGATTTCGCTCCCTCAAAGCTGGATTTTCCGCTTTACACTCTTTGTATATGCCTTGTAGGAGGACTGCTGATAGGTCTTTGGAAAAAGAAATTCGGAGATTATCCCGAGGAACTGAACACAGTTTTGGGCAGAGTGAAAACAACCGGCAGATACTCCTACAACAATGTTTTTTCTACGCTCGGCTCGGCACTGTTTCCGCTGATAATAGGAGCAAGCGTAGGTCCCGAGGCAGGACTTACAGGCGTCATAGCCGGACTTTGCACTTGGGTGGGAGATAAGCTTAAGCTGTATTTCAAAGAGGTTGAGGAGCTTACGCAAATCGGACTCAGCGCCACTCTGGGCACTATTTTCCATTCTCCGATGTTCGGATTTATTGAGCCGATTGAGTCCGACAAAGAAGTTGTTTTACCGAGAACATCAAAAATTGTTCTCTACTTTGCGGCAATTTTAAGCTCGTTTAGCGTGTTTATCCTGCTTGGAAAGCTGTTTGGGGGAAGAACAGGATTAGAGGAGCTTGAAATCGGGAAAATAGAGCTTTTGCATTATCTGTACGCAATTCCTCTGACTGCTGTCGGAATTGCGGCAGGTTACCTGTATTTTATTTTCAAAAAGCTCACATTTTCACTTGAAAAGAAATTCAAGAAGTATACTGTTTTAAGAGCAACGGCAGGCGGCTTGCTCCTCGGAATTTCGGGAACAATTCTGCCGCTTACAATGTTTTCGGGGGAGCACCAGATTAGCGAGGTAATGGCTGACGCTGAAACAATCGGCGCTGTTATGCTTGTCGCAATTGCTGTTGCAAAGCTGCTTTTAACGAATATCTGCATTGATTCAGGTTTAAAGGGCGGTCACTTTTTCCCTATTATTTTCTGTGGTATCTGCATTGGCTGTGCTATGAGCCTGATATTCGGAATTGATATGGTGTTCTGCGCCGGTGTTGTTACTACTGCGCTTGTCGGTCACACTCTGAAAAAACCGCTTGCAACGGTGTTGCTGTTAATGATTGTTTTTCCGATAAAGCTGATTCCAATTATGCTGTTTGCGGCAATAGCGGCAAAATTCATCGGAACGCCGAAGGCTTTATTAGCAGAATAAAAGAAAACACGGCAGATTCAAAACCTGCCGTGTACAGTGCAAAAATATTATAAAGTATATTATTCAGCAGCTGCTTTTCTCTTTGCGAAGCAATCGCTGCAGTAATAGCTCTTGCCCTCCATAGGCTGGAAAGGAATCTTTGCAGGGCCGCCGCATTCAGCACATGTTGTTTCAAAATACTGACGTTCTGCTTTAGCAGCGTTCTTGCGTGCCTGTCTGCATTCCTTGCAACGCTGCGGCTCATTTACAAAACCTTTTTCAGCGTAAAATTCCTGCTCGCCTGCGGTGAAAACAAATTCGTTTCCACATTCTTTGCAAATGAGTGTCTTGTCTTCGTACATTGGTTTTTACCTCTCTTTTGGCATAATTAGAATTTCGCCCCGTGCGGAGTTGCACCGCATAAACTATTCAGGACATATTGATATTGCAGATTTTTCTGCGAGCTCTTTGCAGAGCATTGTCAGCTGATTTTTCGGAAATTGACAGCTTTTTGGCAATCTCCTTGTAGCCAAGTCCGTTACCGTACAGCATAACAACCTCAAATTCGGTCTTTGAAAGTACGTTTTTCAGCTTGTCAAGAACCATTTTAAGGTGTTCACGGCACATCAAAAGCTCCTCGGGAGTCTGTGACAAATCTTCAAGCGTATCGCCCAAATCGTCAAGCTGAACAAGAGCGGACTTCGGAACAGCCTTTTGCGTACTGCTTTTGCGGATTATAGAAATGAACCTGCGTTCAACAACAACCGACATATAGTTTTTAAAGCCCGAACTTCCGTTTTCGTCAAAGGTGCGGCAGGCGTACAAAAGTGCAAGCAGTCCTTCCTGAACAAAATCATTCTGCTCGTAACCCTCTGCGGAATATTTTCGTGCAATAAAGTTGATAGTGTTCAGATAGCGCATTGCAAGCTCGTTAAAAGCATTGTCATCGCCGTTTTTTGAGAGCCTTGCAAGGGTGTTGTCATCGAGTGAATTGTAGGAGTATGTGCTTTCACCCATTTTCTCACCTCTGACAATACTAATCTACTAAATAATAATATAGTACAAAAAGTGCAGAATGTCAACGGCACGTTTGTATTTTCTGTAAAATTGCATTATATAGATAATAAATTTTATGCAAAATAGATAAGATTTTGTCGAAAAAATGGCGCAACCGTACTTGTAAAATATAATCGAAAATGGTATAATTTTATAAAAGATTTTTAAAAGGGAGCAGGCAAATTATGGTTGTACGGTGCAACAGTTTCGGAATAAACGGAATGGACGGCTACAAGGTGGAAATTGAAGCCTCAATGCAAGGCGGCTTGCCGGGCTTTGATATGGTCGGACTTCCCGATGCTGCCGTTCGTGAAAGTCGTGACAGGGTTAAAAGTGCGCTCAAGAACTGCGGCTTTAAGCTCCCGTCGTCGCATATTATTTTAAACCTTGCTCCTGCCGACATCAAAAAGGAAGGACCGATTTACGATTTGCCGATTTGCGTAGCACTTTTAAAGCTTACGGGGCAGATTGTAACCGATATTTCCGACTGCGCCTTTATCGGCGAGCTTTCACTCGGCGGCGAAACGAGGAGTATTAACGGCGTTTTGCCAATGGTGATTAAGGCGAGGGAGTGCGGAATAAAGAAAATTTATGTCCCTGCCGAAAACGTCAGCGAGGCGTCGGTTGTTGACGGAATAGAGGTTTATCCCATAAGAGAAATAGTACAGCTTAAAAATATTCTCAACGGTCAGGATAGTATGCCTCCTGCAACTCCGAAAGCACATAATCCCGAACATTCGGAAGGGTTTATTCCCGATTTTTCGCAGGTAAAGGGGCAGTTTGAGGCAAAGCGTGCGCTTGAAATTGCCGCCGCCGGAGGTCACAATATCCTGCTTATCGGTCCTCCCGGCTCGGGCAAGAGTATGCTTGCAAAACGTCTGCCGTCAATTCTACCCGATATGACGTTTGACGAGATGATTGAAACTACAAAAATCCACTCAATCGCAGGCACACTGCACTGTGACGGACTTGTTGAAACACGTCCTTTCCGTTCGCCGCACCACACGGTAACAGCTGTCGGTCTGGGAGGCGGAGGAACAGGCACAATTAAACCGGGCGAGGTTTCGCTTGCACACAACGGCGTACTTTTCCTTGACGAACTGCCCGAATTTTCACGTAACGTGCTTGAGGTTTTAAGACAGCCGATTGAGGACTCACAGATTACTATTTCACGTTCGGGGCAGAATTGTACATATCCCTGTTCAATTATGGTCGTTGCGGCTATGAATCCCTGTCCGTGCGGATATTACGGCGACGGAACAAACCGCTGTACCTGTTCGGACGTGAAAATCAAGCGTTATCTCAACAGAATTTCCGGACCATTGCTTGACAGATTTGACATTCATGTTGAGGTGCCGCCCGTCAAATTTGATGAGCTTCGAAGCTCTGAAATAACCGAAAGCTCGGCTGAAATTAAAATGCGAGTTGACGGTGCAAGGAAAATTCAGCGTGAACGCTTTAAGGGCAGTTCAACGCTCTGCAATGCAAAAATCAACGCAGAACAGTTTGAAAAAGCCTGTATAATTGACAAAGCGGCTGAAAAAACCTTGAAGGACGCATTTGAAAGTCTCGGACTTACCGCAAGAGCATATGACAGAGTTTTAAAGGTTGCAAGAACAATTGCAGATTTGGAGCAGTCGGAGGTAATCTGCTCCGAGCACGTTCTCGAAGCCGTACAGTACAGAAGCCTTGACCGAAAATACTGGTCGGCAAATTAATTCTTTTAAATGTCACATTTATATGGTATAATAACCTTGAACTTGCAGTTTTCTGCAAGGATTTAAAATAAAACTTCGGAGGTAAAAATTATGGCTATAACTAAAAATTCAATCATCGGTGACGTTCTTGACAAGCACCCCGAAACAGCAGAGCTTTTCTTCAGCATAGGTATGCACTGCCTTGGCTGTCCTGCATCAAGAGGAGAAACAATTGAAGAGGCTTGTATGGTACACGGTGCAGACGTTAATGCTCTGGTGGACTCACTTAACGAAGCTGTGGGCGAATGAGTACGTCGTCACAGCTTGATAATCGACTAAAGCTCTGTGCAGACTTTGTCCGCAACGGAGCAAAGCTTGCTGACATCGGCACAGACCATGCGTATTTACCCGTGTGGCTGTGCCGTATTGGCAGATGTCCTTGTGCGATTGCCGCCGACATAAACCCCGAGCCGCTAAAGCGTGGACAGAGCACAATTATTGAATCGGGAATGAGCGGCAGAATTGAAACACGTTTAAGTGACGGACTGAAAGACATAAAGTCCGAGGAAACCGACGATATTGTCATTGCAGGAATGGGCGGTGAGCTGATTGCAAAAATCCTCTCCGAGTGTTCCTTTGCAACCGACAGCTCAAAGCATTTTATTTTACAGCCTATGACAAAGAGCGAAGTGCTCATTGCGTGGCTGTGCGAAAACGGTTTTAAAATTCTTAAGCAGGACTGCTGTGTTGCGTCGGGAAAGTGCTATACGGTAATTCTTGCAGAATACAGCGGTGAAAAGCACATTGCCGACGAGCTTTACTGCTACCTCGGCAAGCTTTCGGCCAAGAGTAATGAAACGCATCTTCGCTTTATTGAAGGTCATCTTAACAGACTTTCAAAACAAGCTGTCGGAGATGTGCGCTTTGCTGTGCTTGCAGATAAGATACGGGAGAAAATTTATGACAACGATTAATGAAATTTTGACTTTCTTTGAAACCTTTGCACCAACCGACAGTGCAATGGATTTTGATAACGTAGGACTTCTTGTCGGCGATAAAAACGCAAAGGTGACAAAGGTTCTTGTATCGCTTGACATTACGTGTGAAGTTGTAAACGAGGCGCAAAAGCTCGGCTGTGAGCTGATTATAAGCCACCACCCTGTTATTTTTAATCCGATAAAAAGACTTGATACAAACAGTGTTCCGTATC
>CAMKNF010000072.1 GCA_946414115.1 uncultured Ruminococcus sp.
CACCGAGATCTACACTCTTTCCCTACACGACGCTCTTCCGATCTGTCTGAACAATTTCCACGCTCTTAGGTTGGATGTGCCCTTTATCTACATAGTATTCACTGCACAAAAGCTCGTAGTATTCATCGTTACCTACATTTTTCTTCGTCAAAAATTCTGTTATTTCATTGAATTGACTGTCTGTCATAGAGCTTTTAAAGCGTTCATATTCAATACAACCGGTACCGCTTTCATAGTCAATTATTTCAACGATTTCTTCTGATGTATTCTCATCAACTGTTTTTCCTTCTCTTTTACCCTGAAACTCAACCGATACAGCATTTTCTGTTTGGCATAATACTGTACCGTTCTCGTTGTTTGTAATTATAATCTGTTCATCGGCAGAAAAACCGCTTTCGAGCTCTTTGAATTCAGACGTGTATTTTTTGTTCAGAAGATAATAACCCCAGTTTCTGTTTGTATAATTCTGCATATTTATTGTAGCCTGATGAAAAGAGGAAGCAGAATTGCTTGTAAGTAAATCAAGCTCTGAATAATATGTTGTTACTGCAAAGACAGCATACACTATTATGCTTAACACAAGCATTGACGCCGCTATGCTGATAAACAGCCTGCGTTTTTGTTTAGAAAGTTTCTTTTTCATCAGTTTTCACCTATCCTGTAGCCACGCTTAACAACCGTTTTAATCATCTTTGAGTTATCTCCGAGTGCCTTACGGAGATTTTTTATGTGAGTATCAAGCGCACGTTCGTCAACCTCGCTGTCGTAACCCCAAGCTGCTTTTATAAGAGATTCCCTTGAAACTACACAGCCTTTGTTCTCAAGCAAAGCTTTAAGAATGGAATATTCCTTTGCAGGCAGATTAATTTCTCTTTCATCTGAAACTACAATACCGTTATTCGGATTTAGCGAAAGCGTTCCCGATTTCAACAGGGGGGAACGAACAAGTCCTTTTGAACGTTTTATAAGCGCATTTACCTTGTTATAAAACACAGGCAGGGAAAAGGGTTTTACAATGTAATCGTCACAGCCGAGTGCATAGCCTGTTAAAATATCCTCCTGTGCACATCTTGCTGTTATGAACATAATCGGCACATCACTGAAACGCCTTACCTCTTTACAGATTTCAAAGCCGTCAAGCTGTGGGAGCATAATATCAAGCAGAAGTAAATCATAAGTGATTTCGTAAGCCATATCTGCACCTTTTTTACCGTTATCGGCAACATCAATTATAATTTTGTTTGAGCTTTTCTCTGTGAAATAATCACACAGCATTTCGCTTATGTTCTTATCGTCCTCAACAAGAAGTATCTTGTACATCATTTTCACCTCTGTTGTTATCATATCGGGTTCGTCTGTACTTTATCTGTAGTTACAATGATATTCTACATTAAATAAAAAATTTTTGCAATTCTACAGATAAACTACAGACGGGCGTTCTATTATTTATTCGGTGATAGATATGAAAAAGCTTTTCTCTTTGTTATTAAGCGTAATAGTTTTATTATTTACAGCATGCTCAAACTCCGAAAATAATACTGAACAAAGCGGTTCAGAAACCGAAGGCAATCTGCCGACCTATTATTATTCGGCAGAGGGTAGCGGAATGATGTTCGATATAATTGATAGATACAATAAATACTGTAAGAGAAACGGAGGGTACGAAAATCAGATTGAGCTTGTAAAGTTTGAGAGTGACAAGATTATGTACGATAAATTGTCAACCGAAATTATGGCCGGCGGAGGACCGGATATTTTCAGTCTTGACCTGCTTTTGCCTTTCGAAAAGCTTATTGATAACGGCTCGTTAGCCGATATTAACGAGCTGATAGAAAATGATACTGACGAAGATAAAATAAATCTGGATGAATACAATAAGACAATTATGGACGCAGGCGTGTTTGACGGCAAGCGTTACATTGTTCCGATGCTATACAACTTTGATATTATGATTACAAGCGAAAATATACTTGATACATTCAGTGTTGAGTATAAGCAGGGTGATTCGCTTACTTACAGTACCTTTGCAGAAAAGTTCAAGAATTATTTTGCTAATCCTGATGGTTTCAGCTTTCTGACTTCGGATGATTCAAGACACGGAAGAAAATCTGTATTCTACAAATTTTTAAATGATTACGTGGATTTTGAGAACAAAACAACAGATTTTGATACCGACGAATTCAGAAACAGCCTTGATGTTATGAGCGAAATTTACAGGAACTCAACGGAAGAAAACTATATTATATTGGATAATGATAATAAAGACGTTGAATGGGGAGAGAGTAAAAATTTGATGTTTGACGCATCTTTTTCCGATGCTGCTTCACCGAGAGTAATTGAACGCTTATATAGATGCAATTTTGTCGGGCATATTGAAAAGCCTGTCATTTTTAACGGACTGTCAAGAACGAAAAATTCAGGTAAAGCGTATATGCAATGTGCAGTTGCAATAAACAATAATTCAAAACATAAAGGAACAGCCTTTAAATTTGTTAAATATTTGCTGTCGGAGCGAACGCAGGAATATTATACGGGCATTTTATCCGGCTCTGATTATGTGGGTGATACTTCTGCAATACCGGTACGCAATGAAGCCTTTGAACTGAATAAAAAATTAGGGCTCAATGAATGCGATGATTACGGCAATACGATAAAAGTCCACGAAGAATACAGCGACTTTACAAAGGTTTATATTAATATGCTTAAAAATATTAATAAGGTATCAATTTATCCGAATGGGAATTTTTCATACTACGATTTAAACGTGTTGAAAAGCTCAGTTGACGATTATCTTGACGGGAAAATTTCAAAAGAAAAATTTATCCGACAGCTTACATCTTCTACGGAAATCTATTTAAAGGAGTAATGAAATATGAACAAAAGAATAATTAGTGTGATGCTTTGTATGCTAATACTGACAGGTTTTACAGCCTGCGGCAACTCTGCAACTGAAGATTCGGGGAGTAAAATTACATTTTATACTATTAAAAACTGGTATTCAATTACGGAAGGCAGCAGTATATGGGATTATAACAAGCATTGTACAGATTCGGACAAAATTATAGAAATAGTTGAATTTGAAACTGCCGAGGAACTGAAAAATAAGTTGAGTACCGAACTTATGAGCGGCGGCGGTCCTGATTTAATATCTGCCGATTGTCTTTCTGCGGCAGGAATTTCCTATGAGAAGCTTATTGAACAAGGGTGCTTTGCTGACATAAACGAAATAATTGAAGCCGATACTTCTCAAGATAAAATAAATCTTTCAGATTACAACGAAAATGCACTGCAAAGCGGAGTTATTAACGGAAATAGATATTATATTCCCTTTTATTTTATGCCTAATTTTTACGTAGCTTCACAGCAGGATTTAGAAAAACATATAAGTGCTGATACAAAATCTTTGTCATACAATGACCTTATTAAAATCAACGATAAAATTAACGAAGAGAAAAGCGACAAAGTTATTACATTAAATGCAGACGGTTATCTTTGGTCTTATGTTTATGATAATGTTGATTTTCTTAACAAAACTTACAGCTTTGACGTAGAATTTTCTAAAACAGCGGAAAAGCTCAAAGAATTGAAGAGTTCAGGTAATGAAATAAAAGAGGAAATCTTTAATGAATTTGTTATTTCACCTTATCAGATATATGAGTACTGTGCAGAAATTGAGAAAAAAGAAGAAACTGCAAGGGTAATAGGAAAGCCGTCAATTAATACCGAAGTATTGAGTGCCCAAGCGTGCGATATATATTTTATAAATAAAAACTCCAAGAAAAAACAAGAGATAATGGAATTTATAAAATTTGCATTGTCTGAAAAAGAACAAAATAACGTTACGGGTGCAGAAATAGAAAAATATGATAACACTACGTCATATTACAACGGTTCATATTTTCCTATAAATAAGAAATCATACAAAACACTTATGAACAATGCTAAAGAAATTAAATACCTTGATGATACTGCAAAAATAAGTAACAAAAGTTCAGAACAGCTTGAAAATATGCTTTCACAAATTTCAGATTATCAGTTCCCACAAAGCACAAATTATATGACAGAAGTAGGAAGCGAGTTAATTAATGACTATGTCAACGGAAAAATAAGCACGCAGAAATTCACAGATAGCTTGAAATCAAAGACAAAAATATATATGGAAGAATGATATTATGACAAGAAAAAGAAAAGATTATTTTACTGCATTTCTATTTATTCTGCCGTCGCTTATCGGTATAGCGATTTTCTATATTGTACCGTACATAATTTGTTTTATAAAAAGTCTGTATATAGGACAAAATTTTGTAGGACTGACAAACTACATTCAGCTTTTCAGCAACAATACTTTTCTGCTTGCTCTGAAAAACACAGCTGTATTTACGGTTATTGCAATACCTCTTCTTATGGTAATTTCATTTTTGCTTGCGCTTTTTCTTAATTCTTTTGAGAAAATCTCGTCATTTTTCAGTAGTTCGTTTCTGATTCCTGTTGTTGTACCTATTGCATCGCTGATTTGTGTATGGCAGGTTGTTTTTGACGACTACGGAGCTGTTAACGGACTTTTAAATACATTGGAGTTTTATACTGTGGAATTTTTCAGCTCTGAATTTTCAATGGTGATGATAATTTTTATATACGTCTGGAAATACTGCGGATTCTGCGTTATTTTGTTTACCGCAGGACTTGCTAATGTTCCGAAATCTCTGTACGAAAGCGCAAGGCTTGACGGTGCAAATTCGTTTCAGCTTGTGACCAAGGTGACAATACCGATGATTACGCCAACGGTTTTCTTTGTTTTTCTTATGGAAATCATATATTCATTTAAAATTTTCCGTGAGGTATTTGCTTTGTTCGGCGACTATCCTAACGAAAACGTCTATTTCTTGCAGAATTTTATAAATAACAATTACTATAATCTAAATTATCCGAGATTATCCTCTGCTTCAATAATTTTGTCTTTGTTTATAATAATTGTTCTGCTTGTATTCTTTATATTTGAACGCAAACACAGCGTTTCAGAATAGTGAGGCAAGTATGAAAAAGATTATAAAATACATATTTTTGTTGCTTATAACAGCAATATTTCTGTTTCCTGTTGTGTTTATGATTGCCTGCTCTTTTATGTCAAGCTCACAGATAAGCGAAATGCTCGACTTTGCAAACGGTGAATACAAAAATTTAAATATGATTCCCGAGATGTTCTCGCTTGAGCAGTTCTATCAGGTGTTTTTCAGAAGACCTGAATATCTGCTGAAATTCTGGAACTCGGTAATCGTAACTTTCCCTACGGTAATCGGTCAGGTCGTTGTGTCGTCACTTGCGGCATTTGCCTTTGCAAAGCTGAAATTCCCGTTTCGTGACAAGTTGTTTTTTGCTTATATTGTTCTGTTGATTCTGCCTTTGCAGGTAACTCTTGTGCCAAACTACATTATTCTTGATAATATGGATTTGTTGAACAACTTCCTTGCAATAATACTGCCGGGAACATTCTCTGCTTTCGGAATTTGTCTTTTACGACAGAGCATTAAATATATTCCCGACTCCTCAATAGAGGCGGCAAGAATTGACGGAGCGTCATATTTTAAAATTTTTACAAGAATTATTCTTCCGCAAATAAAGAGCGGACTGGTAACGCTGACATTGCTTTGCTTTATTGACAACTGGAATGTTGTTGAACAGCCTTTAATTTATTTTGACAACAGCACAATGTATCCGCTTTCGATTATGATGTCCGAAATTGGAAATTCAGACTACGGTATAATTTTCGCCTGCGGCGTAATGTTTATGATTCCGGCACTTATTATTTATTTTTACGGTCACAGAGATATTGACTTGTCATTCTCGGATTCTGAAAAGTGAGGCTTTGTATGAAACAGGATAAATTCAAAAGAATAGTCATAAAGTTCGGAATAGTATTTTTTATTGTAATGCTATTTCTAACGTATTTTTCAAAGACAATTGATAATCTGCTTTTGCCAAAGGTTAAGATTTCGGACGTAATGACGGGGAGTCTTTCCGAATATCCTGACACTATGCACACGCATTACCTTTTGCCGCTCTCATCAGTTATATCATCAGAAGAAGTGTATGTAATAAATACCCTTGAAAACGGTGATATAACAGTAAGCAGTGTATCGGTAAATATCTGCGGCAGCGATGATTTATATTATGAAGTTACGTCAGATTTTCTTTTTTCGGATATGCAGGTGGTGTATATGACTTCAAAAGAAATTTCTGACGGTGACAGAGTGTATATCGAGGAGGGGGAGTGATGAAGAAAATTCTGTTGACTGGTATTCCTCTATTGATTATTATTTTGTCTTTCTTTTACTTAACAACTAATTTAACAGGTCAACTGCCGAATGCAACTCTGCTGAATTATAATTTAAAATCCGACAAAGAACCTCTTAAAATAGCTGAAATAAAAAATCTTTTTAATAGAATATCAAATAGCGGAGTTGGGTTTTGCTGTGAGCTTGAAGAGGTAAAAATCAAGGAAGAAACTGTCAGGGTTGTACTTGTAGATGAAAACTTCCTTGATGTTATGAATATTTGTAAAGATAAAATATCAACGGGGAATATTGCAATAATAAGTAATAATTTGGCACTGAAACTGTTTTTTAACACAAAAGCAGAAAACAAAGAACTCAAGCTAAACGATAAAACTTTTAAAATAGAATATGTATATAATGAAAGCTCCGGCTTTATAAATGACATATCAAAGGACGGCAAAGAACGTATTTACATACCGTACACCTGTGTAGAAAACTACAGAAATTTATATGTTGATTCAATCGCTTATTCTGGTGATTCTCCGTCAGCGCCTCTCATTGAGCAAATGGATTTAAGTCAATACCATTCGGTTGATTTTTCTGAAAAGAGCAAGGTAATACATACATTTGAGCATATGCTGTATTTGATTCTGTATACAGGTTTTTGTATAATCGCATTAAGAATATGGTATTTGCTGTTCAGAAGGTATTTTTCGGAAATTAAAAACAATCTTAAAGTAAACTATTTTTTGAAATCAATTAATTCAATACCTCAAAAATATGTTTTAATTATTCTTGTCGGAATCGGTATACCCGTTATTCTTCTTGTTATATTTGCCTGTTCGGACTTCAGCGTTTATATAGCTTCAAAATACATACCAAATGACAACATCTTTGACGTGTCGCACTATTTAAATGCAATTATCGAAAACGCAAATCAGACAAATTTAATTTCGCTAACGGGAAATAACTACCTATCGGTTTTATATTCAAACACGTTTAAAATAATAATTTGGTTATTCGCTTTATTTGTCTTTAATTTTTCTGTAACAACATTTATAATTTTGAAAAATTTAAAGAAACCTATTGAAGAATAAAATACATAAGTTTAGCGGCAACGAAATGTTGTCGCTTTTTTATGCCCGAAAGGGGAGAGCGGTTATTTTACAAACTTTTCTATTCCGAGCACATAATCGCTTGACACCTTATACAGACAGCACAATGCAATAAGATGTCGTATAGGTAACTCACGCTTGCCGCTTTCATATTTGCTGTACTGCTCCTGCCGTGTGTGAAGAATGAATGCAATCTGCTGTTGGGTGTATCCGTTTTTAATTCGAAGTTCTTTTAATCGTTTGCAATAATCCATAAATCCACCTCAAAAATATTACTATTTGTATTATTAACATAATTATAACATGTTAATATGTCTGTTTGCAACTAAATTTTATGTTAATATATATGTTAAAATTATTTTTGCTAATTATACAAAACACAGAGCAATATGTTGAAAGTTAGTTTTGAGATTAAAAATGCAGTATCGTATGAAAAAATCATTGCGATTTTATTATTTAAAATTGCAGAAAGTTCAATTAAAATTGAAAAAATTAAAAAAAACAGGAAAATTTTGCAAGAAAGTTATAATTATTGTTGCAAAATTCTAAAAAATATAGTATTATAAGAAAGTCGGATAAGCAAATGATTAAATTGCATTGTGCTAAAAGACAAAGGATTTTTTGTGTATTAAATTTAAGGAGGAACATACAATGTCGTATGTAAGTGAGCAGCTTGAAAAGCTGAAAGCAAAAAATGCAAATGAGCCGGAATTTATTCAGGCAGCAACCGAGGTTCTTACTTCTCTTGAACCTGTATTTGAGCAGAACCCCAAGTACGAAGAAGCAGGAATCCTTGAAAGAATCACAGAGCCCGAAAGAGTAGTAATGTTCAGAGTACCATGGGTTGACGACAACGGCAAGGTTCAGGTAAACCGTGGTTTCAGAGTACAGTTTAACAGCGCAATCGGTCCGTACAAGGGCGGTTTAAGATTACACCCCTCTGTTAATCTCGGCGTAATCAAGTTCCTTGGTTTTGAACAGATTTTCAAAAATTCTCTTACAGGTCTTCCTATCGGCGGCGGTAAGGGCGGCTCTGACTTTGACCCCAAGGGTAAGAGCGATAACGAAGTTATGTCATTCTGCCAGAGCTTTATGACAGAGCTTTGCAGACACATCGGTGCTGACACAGACGTTCCCGCAGGTGACATCGGAACAGGCGCTCGTGAAATCGGTTATATGTTCGGTCAGTATAAGAGAATCAAGAACGTTTACGAAGGCGTTCTCACAGGTAAGGGTCTTAACTGGGGTGGCTCACTTGCAAGAACAGAAGCTACAGGCTACGGCCTCCTTTATCTTACAGAAGCAATGCTTAAGGACAACGGCAAAGACATTAACGGCGCTACAGTTTGTGTATCAGGTGCAGGTAACGTTGCTATTTATGCTACACAGAAGGCTACACAGCTCGGTGCAAAGGTTGTAACAATGTCTGATTCAACAGGCTGGATTTACGATGCAGAGGGCATTGACCTCGATGCTATCAAGGAAATCAAGGAAGTTAAGAGACAGCGTCTTACAGAGTACAAGAACTATCGTCCTAACGCTGAATACCACGAGGGCAAGTTTGACTGGTCTGTTAAGTGCGACGTCGCTTTACCTTGCGCTACACAGAACGAGCTTAACGAAGAAGACGCTAAAAGACTTATCGCAAACGGTTGCTATGCTGTTGCAGAGGGTGCTAATATGCCTACTACTCTTGAAGCTACAAAGCTTATTCAGGATGCAGGACTTCTCTTCGCTCCCGGCAAGGCTGCTAACGCAGGTGGTGTTGCAACATCAGCTCTCGAAATGAGCCAGAACTCAATGAGACTTTCATGGACATTTGAAGAAGTTGACGCTAAGCTTAAGGACATTATGGTTAATATCTATAACAACATCTCAGCTGCTGCCAAGAAGTACGGCTATGAGGGCAACTACGTTGTAGGTGCTAACATCGCAGGCTTTGAAAAGGTTGCAGATGCTATGATTGCACAGGGCGTTTGCTAATTTAAAACATTTTCTTATATTACTGCAAACAGCAGACCGTTTTAAAATGCGGTCTGCTGTTTTTATATAGATAAAAAAACCACCTGCTATGCAGGTGGAATGTACGGACTTTAG
>CAMKNF010000073.1 GCA_946414115.1 uncultured Ruminococcus sp.
GCGTACAAACTTTCTTTGCTGATAGCAGAAACGCCCGACTATATTCCCGTCGAAACGCCTGAAACAACTGAAAAGCACTGCAAAGAGAATTATCCATTGTGGACTTACGGCGACGGAGATTCACGCAGGATAAATGAACAGCTTTATATTACCGAATTTATAAAATCCCACAACGTGAAGTGCATAAACAACAAGCTCTATTCTGTAGACGGAGCTGTTGATGACGGCAAGGCAAGACAAATTATAATCAGTGAGATTTTGCCGTACGTGAAAACCAATCACGGCGATAAGGCTGAAAAACTGTTAAAGGGCATAAAAGCACTTTGCTACACCGAGCCGCCAAAGCCGAGCCCTGATAAAATTCATTTCAGAAACGGCACGTTGTCAAAGGACGAAAACGGCTTATTTACGGTGTGGAGCGACAAAAAAGAATTCTGCATAAACCGCATTGACAGTAATTATAATCCCTCTGCACCTGTTCCGAAGCTGTTTTATAACTATTTGCAGGAAGTCTATTATCCCGACGATATAAAAACTTTACAACAGTACTGCGGCTATTGCCTGATACCTACAACAGCCTTGCAAAAGGCTTTAATTGTCATAGGTGACGGCGGCGAGGGTAAAAGCGTAATCGGAAGCATTTTACACGGCATTTTCGGAAATTCAAATATTTACCGTGCAAAGATTAAAAAGCTGAACAGCGAGTTCGGACAATGCGACCTTTTCGGAAAACTGTTGATGATAGACGACGATTTGTCAGAAAACGCCCTGACAGATACAAGTATTTTCAAAGAGCTTGTAACTGCAAAGCGTGAAATCACCGTCAATAAAAAGTATGTACAAGGCTTTACTTTTACTCCGTACGCCCGATTTATAATTTTCGGGAACTTCACATTGCAGGCGTTGTATGATATTTCAAACGGATTTGCACGCCGTCAGCTTGTTTTGCAGGCAAAGCCGAAGAACGAGAACAGAGTTGACAATCCTTTTCTTGATGAAGAAATTGTAAAAAACGAAGCCGAGGGCGTTATAAATTGGCTTGTTCAGGGACTTAACGAGCTTATAAAAAATAATTTCAAGCTCTATGTCAGCGAGCGTACAAACGAGGTAAGCGAACAGCTGAAAAGAGAAAGCGACAGCGTTCTTCTGTTTTTAGATGAATGTTCAGACATTCTGATAAAGCCTGATTTAATGATACATTCTGATGATTTGTACAAATGTTACGAAGAATTCTGCGAAGAGAATGTTCTCTTAACGTTGAAGTCGAAAACATTTGTCGGTGCACTAAAGAGCAAGGGAAAGCGAAGAGGTATAACCTACGATACCAACATAAATATCAGAGGAAAACGCAAACGAGGTTTTAAAGGAATTGGATACGGCGTAGAAATAAGTTGATTTACACGCTTCAAAGGCTGTTTACACGGTTTATACACGCTTTTAAAAACGCTGAAAAGTCAGTATTTATCTATGTTTACACGCATTTACACGCATTACACGCTTAATTTCCCTTATATATAAAAAATACTTTTTGCTTTATTTGCAATATAAAATAGCAAGTGATATTAAGTACATATTATAAAAAGGACTTTTCAATGCGTGTAAACCGTGTAAAACGTGTTTCCGCATAAGCAAGCCGTTTTTCGGCATTTATGAAGCGTGTACAAAGCGTGTAACGAAGCGTGTAAACGCATATTTATTATAACCGCATAACCTATCAATCACCGCCCGATAGACATAAAAGAATTATCCTTCCGCTTAATCGCAGAGGGATAAATTCATAGATTCGGTTATTCAAATGCAGAACAGAATTGTTGATAAATGGGGACTTTCAGTTTTTCGTTATATGGTGTAAAGCCTTCGAGTGTTTATTTTGAGAACGGTCGTCCGATTATTGTATATCAATCATGACAGCGCAAGGTTAACCTAAAAGCATTAAAAACAGCAATAATAATCTGTTACGAAATTGAGAAGGTATGTCATACGAATCGGACAAAAGTATGTCATACGAACTGCACCTCGTGCTTACTATAGGTGGTATGACATTATAAAATGCGAGGTTTTGGCTTAAACAGTGGCTTTTTGGCAAAAATAAAATGTCATACGTTTAAAGTGGGGGCGTGGTAGACTATGCTGTTCATTACTACTATTTAGAGCGGTGAAAAACACTTGTGTTCAGCAGAGTAGTAACCGACTGCACAGACATCGGGACAGGCTTAACGGAATCAGGCGGCTCGTAAAATTAAGAGATAATGCAGAAAAAATAACGAATAAATAAAGTAGAGCCGCAAAAGAAAAATCGGTCTTTAAAATCTAATTGCATATTTCTACAATCCCCACAACCTTATTTGCATTTCATATTTTATAATTATCTTTTTTAAAATAGTATTGCTATTATTCCACTTCCGGAATATAATAAAAACAGTACTATTCGAGGTGATTGAATGCTTGCTTATATGACTGCCGGTGAAGCCGCAGAAAAATGGAGTATATCCCATAGGAGAGTTATAACCTTGTGTCAGGAAAACAGAATTCCCGATGTAGCTATGCTCGGAAATATGTGGATAATACCAAAGGACGCCGAAAAGCCTGTTGACGGAAGAACAATAAGATACGACAAGAAAAATCCTGCAAAGCCTTTTGTGAAATGGGCAGGCGGAAAAGGACAACTGTTGCCTACAATCAGAAAATTCTATCCTGCCGGAATGGGAACAACGATACGCAAATATTGTGAGCCTATGGTCGGAGCAGGAGCTGTGCTGTTCGATATTCTCAACACATATGAAATGGACGAGGTCTATATATGCGATACGAATGCCGAGCTGATGAACGCTTACAAAGTAGTTAAAGAGAGCGTAAATCAGTTAATAGAATTGCTGATGAAGTATGAAAACGAGCACCTTAAAAGAGATGATGAGGGCAGAAAAGAATACTACTATCAGCAAAGAGAGCAGTTCAACGCAGAAATTCAGAAAGCGGATGAAAGTAATTCGTTGTTGAGGGCGGCATTGTTTATCTACCTGAATAAAACCTGTTTCAACGGCTTATATAGAGTTAACAGAAAAGGCTTGTATAATGTGCCGATGGGAGCTTATAAAAATCCTAAAATCTGCGATATTGATAACCTCAAAAAAACATCAGAGCTGTTGCAATGCGTTACTATCCTGACAGGCGATTACACCTGCATTGAAAAAGTAGCTGATGAAAACACTTTGGTATATTTCGATCCGCCATACAGACCGCTGACAAAGACGTCAGAATTTACCTCATACAACGCCGATGACTTTAACGATGAAGATCAGATTAAATTAGCGGAATTTATAAAATCACTTAAAACAGCGAAGGTAATGGCAAGTAATTCAGATCCGAAGAATGTAGATGAAAACGATGAATTCTTTGATGACCTGTATGCCGGACTTAACATAAATCGAGTGTCGGCAAATAGAGCTATTAACAGCAAAGGAAAAGGCAGAGGGAAAATAAAAGAGCTTTTGATTACAAATTATTGAGGGGAAAATTATGAGAGATTTTAATGAATGGATTTCAAATTTTAAGGATAGTATAGCAACGTGGAAATACTACACCGATTTTGAAAAGGTTTATAGAAATACGGATAAAATCAAGGACGAACTTAATATTTTGAACGGACTTATCGGTGCGGATGATATTGAAAGCGAATTCAGGAGAATTGTTAATAAGTTCCCTGCTGTGTTGAATGTCATTCCTATCCTTATTGCAAAGCGTGAAAATGAAATAAAAATTACAGACGTCGATCGGAATTACATATTTAATTTTAAAAATCCAAATTATTCAATTGATGATTATGTCAAGTTTATGGATAAAACAGGATTGTTTGATTTGTTACAGAATCATATGATTCATTCTTTAGTTGATTATGTTATGGGCGTAGAAACAGGAATGGATACCAATGGCAGAAAGAATAGAACCGGAGATGCAATGGAAGATTTGGTTGAAGGTTTTATTAGAAAAGCCGGTTATGTCAGGAATAAAACATATTTTAAAGAGATGTATATTCATCAGATTACAGATAAATGGGGGATTGATTTATCTGCAATTTCCAATAACGGTAAAGCGGAAAAACGCTTTGACTTTGTCATTAAAACACAAAAAATGATATACGGTATTGAAACTAATTTCTATACAGGCGGCGGAAGTAAATTAAACGAAACTGCAAGAAGCTATAAAACTCTTGCTTTGGAAACCGATACAATAGACGGATTTACTTTTGTTTGGTTTACAGACGGTCAGGGTTGGTATTCAGCTAAACATAATCTTGAAGAAACTTTCGATGTTATGGAAAATATCTATAACATAAACGATATGGAAAACGGTGTTATTGACAGTCTTGAGTGATAATTTTGAGGTTTTAAATGAAGAAAAAGATTACTAAATGGGAACCCGAAGATTTTGAATTGGAAATGACTACGCATTGGTCGTTTCCGAAGCGTGGAGATTGGGCGACTCACGATGCAAAGTGGAGAGGTAACTGGTCGCCGTACATTCCCCGAAATATTCTTCTCCGCTATTCAAAAGAGGGAGATTTAGTGCTTGACCAGTTTGCAGGAGGCGGAACAACGCTTGTTGAAGCCAAGCTGCTGAAACGGGATATAATCGGAGTTGATATTAACGATGTTGCTTTAGAGCGATGCAGAGAAAAGATTGATTTTGATTACGAACCTGCAAAAGGAAAAGTGTATATTAAAAAAGGCGATGCACGAAATCTTGAGTTTATCCCTGATGAAAGCATTGACTTAATATGCACTCACCCGCCCTATGCCGATATTATCAAATACAGCGACGGTATAGACGGAGATTTGTCCCAGCTTAAAGTCAAGGATTTCCTTGAAGAAATGAAAAAGGTTGCAGCCGAAAGCTATCGGGTACTTAAAAAGGATAAGTTTTGTGCAGTGCTTATGGGAGATACCCGTCAGAAAGGGCATATGATTCCTATGTCTTTTGAGGCAATGAAAATCTTTCAGGACGCAGGCTTTAAGCTCAAGGAAATCATAATCAAAGAACAGCATAATTGCAGGGCAACTGGTTATTGGAAAACAAACAGCGTGAAGTATAACTTTTTGCTCATCGCACACGAGTATTTGTTTGTGTTTCATAAGTAACATTAATTCCCGAATAATAAAAAGGCTTTGGAAAATTGATTTTTTTCAAAGCCTTTTTATGGGTTTGTTTGATATTATTGGTGATACAGTGGTGGTAATTATAGTTTATGATACTGAAATTAAGCACCTAAAATCATACCGTGATTCATATATAAATTTAAATTAAAAATAAAATGTGGTTATAGAATGAATAAAAAACATATGTGTATGCTTTTCATGTAGTTGATTTATTTGCCCTTATTTGCAAATTATTGAATTCAATAATTTTATTGGGAGCAAGTGTTCCCGATGGCAAATCAAAAAGATATTCAATTTCTTCAGGGTTGATACATAGTCCATACATCTCAGAAAGCTCATCCATAAATTCACGAGGGGAGAAAACTCCTTCCTGAAGTAGCATCATAATAGATGTTTTTAATAAAGATGGGCTTGCTGTCATAAGAATATCATCAAGTGGTTCTTCTTTTCGTTGACCCCTTCGTTGCATTATTCTTATAAGTGTTTGATATTCTTCCTTTGATATGATTCCTAATTTTTCAGAGCGCCTAATCATCGCTGCAATTGATACCTTCCATTTCTTTTTCAATTGCTTGTAATACGCAATCGTTTGAGGTCCTCTTTCGGCATCATTTCTAAAGGAAGATTCCGGTAATAAAAATGCAGCAGCAAATTCATTTGCCTGAATTTCTCTAGCCTTAAACTCCTCTTTAGATAAGTCCTCAATATCATCGCTCCAGTCATGCATATAGATATGACCTAACTCATGAGCAATATCAAAGTGGATTCGTGAAGCTGAAGTTTTATTGTTTGAATATGCTATAATATAGGTAGGCGGAGTTTCAGCTGTTTCAACAAATCTGCTGAAAGCATCTACATCATTCGTACTTGTTTGAAAGGAAGTAACTAATATTCCGTGATTTTCCACAATAGATACCAGATTATCAATAGGTCTATCTCCTAAATTCCAAGCCCGGCGCACAGCCAGAGCACACTCTTCCGGAGTGCAATCATCGTATAAATTTAAAGGTTGAAACTCCGGAAACTCAATGTAATCACTTAAAAGAGAAAAAACTTGTGCAATCATCTCTATTTTAATTATTTGTTCATTACGATATTTTTTGTTTGTTGTAAGTAGAGAACGAAAATAAACGGTGCCGTTAGTGTTACTGCCAAAATCTTGATAAAAAAACTTTTTAGGAAAATTTAAAGCGTGTGAAATATTAATAACCAGATTTTCATCAGTCGGTTGGCTTTTGGCTATCTCATACATAGATAAGGTCTGACGTTTACATCCTACTTTTTCAGCTAATTCCGAAACAGTCATTCCTCTATATATTCTTGCTTTTTTTAAGCGTTCTCCGTTAAAATGATCCATAATTTGCCCTCTCAATCATCTAAGAATTATCAATGGATAATAATCTCCATAATCAGAGTAAGATTAAGCTTGCTCCTTATTTTTGCCCTTGCGTTGCTTATGTTTAGGTCTATTCTTCTTTTGCTTCTCAATAGCACGACCTTTAAGCTTTAGACCACGATTAGGATTATTATATGGGCTTTCTATATTATCTACAGTTGAAACAACCAAGCTTTCACGTTTATCAATGTGATTGCTCCAATCTTCTTCATATGCTATTTCCAAGGCAGGAGTGAGCATAACTGCTCTAACATTTACCAGCTCAAAGCCTATAGTGTCAAAAAGCACCAAGATATGGTGTCTGACAATTTCTGCATTTCCTCTAAGATCGCTAAGCAGGATTTGGATTTTTTCCTGCATCTTATTTTCATCATCAAATTCATGCGAAATAATCGATAGTTGTTCATATGGTGATGTTAGGTCAGAATTAAAGTGTTTTGTCAGCATATCAAGGTAGTGCATATTTTTCCTTTTCCTTTGTGCCTTAACTAAATCAGAAAAGCGTTTTTCTCTCATAAATGTTACAACATATTGCGTGTGTTTTTCAAACACAACAAGCATTTCCCATGGACCTCTTGATGCTTTGCCAACTGAACAATCTTGCGTGTTAAGTAATTTTATTAGATTGCGATTTATTAAGTCCCAGATTCTTGCAGGTATACTGTTCTTTGTTTGGATTTTACTTTTTGCAATATCTTCAAGAATATCATCGCATACAGCTTCTTGAATAGCTATAACCATATTTTTTGCAATATCTTCAGGTATTTTACTTTTATTCACGTGTACAACACACCTCCAAATATCGATGACATTATTATAGGCGTTTTTGAAAATTTTGTCAATAGCGAGATTTATTAAAAAGGTGTTTTGTAACATTTCAGTGTGATTTATCATAAATAAATCAATTAGATAATGTCAAGGACGGCATTAATACTGCTGTCAAAGTCTTTATATACGGTAATAATCTGAGTTAATTTTTCTGTCTTATGTTAAGAAAACAATAGACGATTTAGCAATATTAGGATATAGTGGAACGGAAGCAGAAAGATATGCAATTGCTTGCAATATTCCTTTTGTTGATTTAGATAAAACTAAAACAGATTCTAATACAGGTGTTTCAGTTGTTACTGAATTAAATTTCGATTTATCTGTAATTCAGCTAACCGACACCCAAAGCATTACCACTGCCAATAAAGCACTTGGAACAAAGGTAACTCTAAGTAATCTTTATGATATTTCACTTATGAAAGACGGAGAGCCAGTTCAACCAGACGGAACAGCAACAGTAAAAATTCCTTGTGAAAATAAAAATGCAAAAATTTACCGCATTGAGGACAACGGCACAGCAACTGATATGAATGCTGTTTACGATAACGGCTATATGGTATTTTCAACCGAACATTTCAGCCTTTATGCTTTAGTTGTTCCAAACGATAACGTTTTCGGTGATGTAAACGGTGACGGCGTAGTAAACGCAAAAGACCGTATGTTGATTACAGATGAATTTTTCGTGGTACAGCGTTGAGGGCAAAGCAGTAAGATTTAAGTACGGCACAACAGAAGCTTGTGAAAACATTGCGACAATTTCACAGAGCGGTGCGCAGACAGGCTACAAATCAAACAAGGTAACACTTAAAAACCTTGAGCCTGACACAACCTATTTTTACAAGGTTGACGACAAGGACGTTGAAACCTTTACAACAAAGGATTCAAAAAGCTTTTCATTTATATTTGTAGGTGACCCGCAGATTGGCTCTTCAAATTCCGAAAAAGCAAAAAAGCCGGAGGATATTGCAAAGGACACCTTTAAAAAGGCACAGTATGATTCCGTTGCAAGCGACTCCTTTAACTGGGCAAATACGCTTAATCAGGCATTTGCAAAGACAAACAGCAACGCAAGCTTTGTGCTTTCGGCAGGCGACCAGATTCAGACAAATGCGAAAAAGGTTAAGGACAACACCGTAAGCGAAATTGAATATGCAGGATATTTAAGCCCCGATATTCTTAAATCACTTCCCGTTGCAACATCAGTAGGCAACCACGATGCCGACAACGCAAACTATCTGTATCATTTCAATATCCCGAATATGAGCACTCTCGGTGCTAATGATTACGTAGGCGGTGACTACAGCTTTACATACGGCGACGCATTGTTTATGATGCTCAACACTCAGGATACAGACAACGCCGAGCACGGTCAGTTTATCAAAGAAACCGTAGAGGCTAATCCCGATGCAAAGTGGAAGATTGTTACACTCCATCAGGATATATACGGTTCAGCCGAGCATTCAAACGAGCCTGAAATTGTTAATCTCAGATATGCGCTTGTTCCTTATTTTGAGGAGTACGGCATTGACGTTGTTCTGTCAGGTCACGACCACGCTTATTCACGCTCACAGATTTTAAAGGGCGGTTCAAAGGAAATTACATATACGGACGATGAATTTGACGCACAGCTTGAAAAGGATATTGATGTGGGTGACAGCAAGGAACAGATTACAGTTGCTCCCGGAAATATTTCCGATGATACAACCGATGAGAGCGAAAAGGCTTATCTTGAATATCTCAATACAATTATGGACAGCGAAGCAGTAGTTGAGGCTGCAAAGGATGTAGATGTGGCAGTTAATCCCGACGGTATTCTCTATATGACAGCCAACAGCTCGTCCGGCTCAAAATATTATGACCTTGTTGCCCGTCAGCAGACATATATTGCTTCAC
>CAMKNF010000074.1 GCA_946414115.1 uncultured Ruminococcus sp.
CCACCGAGATCTACACTCTTTCCCTACACGACGCTCTTCCGATCTAATTTCACCTGTAAATGTTGAGGCGGCGGCATTTATTATGGCTCCCGAAGCAATGAAGGTTCCCGTTGAACAGCAGAGTGCTGTTGCAGAAAAGTTTGCAGAAGAAAATCTTTCGGCATTCAATGCCGCACAGAACGGCTACGTTGACGGAATCGTTGAAGAAGGACAGCTCCGTCAGACTCTTATTTCTGCTCTTGATATGCTTTCAGGCAAGCGTGTTCCCACTCTTTCAAAGAAACATTCAACAATTTAAGATATATTCATATTGTAGTGAGCGTCGCCCTCGTCGCTCAAATATCATAATTGATTTATAAACTTGTTAAAATAAAGGGGAAATTAAAATGAAGAATTTAAGAATCACAGTAAACGGCACAGCATATGACGTTCAGGTTGAAGAACTCGGCTCATCTTCCGCTCCTGCAGCAGCACCCACAGCCGCTCCCGCTGCAGCTCCTGCTCCTGCTGCAAAACCCGCAGCTCCTGCCGGTGCAGCAGGTTCCGTTGTCGTTAAAGCTCCTATGCCCGGTACTGTTGTAAACGTAGTAGTTTCAGCAGGTCAGGCTGTCAAGGCAGGCGACGATCTCGTATTTATTGAAGCTATGAAGATGGAAACTCCCGTAAAGGCTCCCCAGGACGGCACTGTCGCAACTATTGATGTTGCAAAGGGCGAGTCTGTTGACTCAGGTAAGGTTTTAGTAACTCTTAACTAATTAATAACTGACGAAAGGGATGTCCAAAATGGCAAAGAAAATCAGAATCACCGAAACTGCCCTGCGTGACGCTCATCAGTCACTTATAGCTACAAGAATGACAACAGAGGAAATGCTCCCCATTCTTGATAAGCTTGACAAAATCGGTTATTATTCACTCGAATGCTGGGGCGGAGCAACATACGATGCTTGCCTTCGTTTCCTGAATGAAGACCCGTGGGAAAGACTTCGTACAATCAAGGACCATTGTCCTAACACAAAGCTCCAGATGCTTTTCAGAGGTCAGAATATGCTCGGTTACCGTCACTATGCCGATGACTGCGTTGAATACCTTGTTCAGTGTTCGATTGCAAACGGTATTGACATTATCCGTATTTTTGACGCTCTCAATGATATTAAGAATTTGCAGACAGCTATCAAGGCGGCTAAAAAAGAGGGCGGTCACGCTCAAGTTGCAATCAGCTACACAACAGGCCCTGTTTTTACTGATGAGTACTATGTTGAGTACGCAAAGAGAATTGCAGACGCCGGCGCTGACTCAATCTGCATTAAGGATATGGCGGCTCTTCTTACACCGTCAAAGACAGAAAGTCTTGTAAAGGCTATCAAAGCTGCTCTTCCCGAAATGCCCTTACAGCTCCATACTCACTATACATCAGGTCTAGCTTCAATGTGTCTGTTAAAGGGCGTTGAAGCAGGTGCTGACGGTATCGATACAGCAATCAGTCCCCTTGCACTCGGCACATCACACGCTCCCACAGAGTCTATGGTTGCCGCTTTACAGGGCACTGAATTTGATACAGGTCTTGACATTAAAGCACTTGCAGAAATCCGTGCTTACTTTATGACTCTTCGTGAAAAATACATTGAATCGGGACTGCTCGACCCCAAGATGCTTGCAACAGATGCAAAGGCTCTTATCTATCAGGTTCCCGGCGGTATGCTTTCAAACCTTCTTTCACAGCTTAAGCAGGCAGGCAGAGAGGATGACCTCGACAAAGTGCTTGAGGAAGTTCCGAGAGTAAGAGAGGATTCTGGTTATCCGCCTCTTGTAACTCCCACATCACAGATTGTCGGCACACAGGCTGTATTCAATGTAATCACAGGCGAGCGCTACAAGATGTGCACAAACGAGTTCAAAGGTCTTGTAGCAGGCGAATATGGCACAACACCAATGCCTATCGACCCCGAATTCCAGAAGAAGATTATCGGCGACAAAAAGGTTATCAACTGCCGTCCTGCCGATTTACTCGAGCCCGAGCTTGATAAGCTCAGAAGCGAAATCTCCGAGTGGATGGAACAGCCCGAGGACGTTCTTTCATACGCACAGTTCCCGAAGGTTGCTCTTGACTTCTTCGAAAAGAGAAGAAATGCCAAGGCTGGCATCAACGGTGACAAGCTCGACAAAGAAAATATGGTTCACCCCGTTTAACATTTTAACAATTAAGCTCCTCCGATTTTCGGGGGAGCATTTTGTGTGTATTATTAAGTAAAAAATTATTATCGGGTATTGATACGGTTAAGATTTTATGATAATATATTATTGTATAAATTTGTTTATTGAAAGGCTTTAATATGAAATATTGTAAAAAATGCAAACACCTGCACAATGACAGCGAGGAATTATGCACTGCCTGCAAAAAGCCTCTTTATGAAATTACCGATGAAAACACACCTGTATACATAATGTCCGCAGGCGGTTTTGAGCTTCAGCGTATAAAAACTGCACTGGAGGATAGTAAAATTCCCTGCGACAGTATTCCGCAGAAGTATACAACCTCTGCAAAGGCTGTAACGGGATACGACTCATCATATCAGGATATTATGGTGCCCTATGCCGCTTATGAAAAGGCTTACGACGTTTTAATCGGAATCGGTGCAATAAAGGACGGTAATGAGGAGATTATTGACGATACCGACAATTCCGAGTATAACGCCGAAATGGAAGAGTTTGAACAAATGGATTCCAAAAAGCGTCTGATAGTACGAATAGTATCTGCAATTTTTCTGATAATGATTTTTGCATTTGTTATATACGGAACCGACTTTATAACAGGTTTTATTAAAGGTCTTTTCTCATAATTTAATGAAACTTTACCACTCAAAATTTTATGATAACGGAGATAAAATATTATGAAAATCGAAACAAAATGCCTTCATTCAGGCTATGAACCAAAAAACGGAGAGCCAAGACAGATTCCTGTTTATCAGAGCACAACATTCAAATATGATACCAGCGATGAAATGGGTAAGCTTTTTGATCTTGAAGCAAACGGATATTTTTACACAAGACTTCAGAATCCCACAAATGACGCAGTAGCTGCAAAAATAGCCGATTTAGAGGGCGGCGTTGCAGGAATGCTTACATCAAGCGGACAAGCGGCTAACTTCTTTGCACTGTTCAATATCTGCGAAGCAGGCAGTCACATTGTGGCGTCCTCGTCAATCTACGGCGGTACATTCAATCTGCTCGGCGTTACAATGAAGAAGATGGGAATCGAGTGCACATTTGTTGACCAGAATCTTCCCGAAGAAGAGCTGGCAAAGGCTTTCAAGCCCAACACAAGAGCCGTTTTCGGCGAAACTATTACAAATCCGACTGTATCGATACTTGACATTGAAAAGTTCGCTCGCCTTGCACATTCTCACGGTGTTCCGCTTATTGTTGACAACACCTTTGCAACTCCGATTAACTGTCAGCCGATAAAGTGGGGAGCTGACATTGTAACTCACTCCACTACAAAATATATGGACGGTCACGCAGTCGGCGTCGGCGGTGCAATTGTTGACAGCGGCAACTTCGACTGGCTTGCTCACGCTGACAAATACCCCGGACTTACAACTCCCGACGACTCGTATCACGGCATTGTTTATGCCGAAAAATTCGGTAAGCTCGGCTACATTACAAAAGCAACCTCACAGCTTATGCGTGACCTCGGTTCAATCCAGTCACCGCAGAATGCTTTTTACCTTATGAACGGACTTGAGTCACTCCACGTAAGAATGCAGCGCCACTGCGAGAATGCACTCGCAATCGCAAAATTCCTCAAATCAAACGACAAGGTTGCGTGGGTTGATTATCCCAACCTCGAGGGTGACAAGTATTACGACCTTGCACAGAAGTATCTTCCCAACGGCTCGTGCGGAGTGCTTGCTTTCGGCTTAAAGGGCGGCAGAGAGCAGTCAATCAAGTTTATGGACAGCTTAAAGCTTGCCGCAATTGCAACTCACGTAGCAGATGCAAAAACATGTCTGCTTCACCCTGCAAGTCACACTCACCGTCAGATGACCGAGGAACAGCTCATTGAAGCAGGTGTTGCACCCGACCTCATCCGTCTTTCGGTCGGTCTTGAAAATGTCGATGACTTAATCGACGACTTAAAGCAGGCTTTTGATAAAGTTTAAGTTGATTAATTAACGGAGGGTACATTATGTCAGCTTACGTATCGGCTATAATTGTAGCGGCAGGCGGCTCGGTAAGAATGGGCATTGCCGACAGCAAGCAGTTTATTCCGCTCTTGTCACGCCCTGCAATTGAATACACTCTTAAGGCTTTCCAGAATTGCTATCTGATAAAGGAAATAATTGTTGTCTGCCGTGAACAGGATAAGCAGAGAATACAGACCATAGTTGATGAAAACGGCTTTTCAAAGGTGAGTAATCTTGTTCTCGGCGGTGCGTCACGTGCAGAGAGCGTTCGCAACGGCGTTGAGGCGGCAAACGAAAAGGCAAAATACTATGCAATTCACGACGGTGCACGACCGCTTATTACCGTTGAAGAAATCCAGCGTGTAGTCGAGGCGGCATTTGAAACAGGAGCGGCAACTCTCGGAACGTCAGTCACCGACACAATTAAAATCGTTGACGGATTCAACAAAATCGAAAGCACTCCCTTGCGTTCACAGCTCCGTGCCGTTCAGACCCCACAGGTTTTTGAATGTGAATTGTATAGATTTGCACTTGAAAATGCAGGCGACAATGCGATAAACTTTACAGATGACTGCTCACTCATTGAAAATATGGGCGGTGAAGTTGAGGTTGTAAAGGGCAGTGTTGAGAATATCAAGCTCACCACCCCGATTGACATTGTAATAGCCGAAAGTATCTTAAAATCAAGGGCAGAACTCGGTTAATAAATCAGTTTAGACGTTATTTTTTATTTAGTAGTGACATGGCGTGCCGTGTCCGGATAAACAATCTATTATTAAGGTGAAAGCTATGCGAATCGGTCACGGTTATGACGTTCATAAATTAACAGAAAACAGAAAGCTTATCCTTGGCGGAGTTGAAATTCCGTTTGAGCTCGGATTGCTCGGTCATTCCGATGCTGACGTGCTTGTTCACGCAATTATGGATTCTCTTCTCGGAGCAGCCGCCCTTGGCGACATAGGAAAGCTTTTTCCCGATACCGATAAAGCTTTTAAGGGAGCGGACAGCATACTTCTTTTAAAAGAGGTGTGCAGAGTTTTAAGTGATAACGGCTATAAAATAGTCAATATCGACTCAACCCTGATTGCGCAAAAGCCAAAGCTTAAGGATTATATCTATTCAATGAGAGAAAATATTGCCTCAGCTTGCAATATTGATATTTCTGCCGTCAGCGTAAAGGCTACAACAGAAGAAAAGCTCGGTTTTACAGGCAGACTTGAGGGCATTTCAGCCCACGCAGTATGCCTGATAGACTAAATCAGTCATTATTTAATATGTAAAGTAATATAATTATTACTGACATAAAATTATATTATCGGAGGTTTATAAAAAATGAAAACTTGTCCAAAATGTAACACACAGCTTTCTGATGACGCTATGTTCTGCACAAACTGCGGTACTTCGTTCCAGAATGCAAATCCCCAGCCACAGCAGAACGCTTATCAGAATACACAGCAGACCTATACTCAGCCTGTAGCTCCTGTTGTAAATGTTTATGATCACACTGCTGAATTTGATGTACAGGATGTACACGAAAACAAGCTCTTTGCACTTCTTTGCTACATAATGGGAATTATCGGCGTTGTAATTGCACTTCTTGCAAGAAGCTCTGCTAAATCGCCTTATCTTTCATTCCACATCAAACAGTCACTCAAGCTCTCAATAACTGCAATGATAATCAGTGTTCTTTCAGTTGTTCTTTGCTGGACTTGTATAGTTCCTATCGCAGGCGGAGTATGTTCTGTTATTATTCTGGTTGTTCAGATTATCTGCTTTATTCAGACATGCTCAAATAAATCTGTTGAGGCTCCTATCGTTCGCAGCCTTCCTTTCCTTAAGTAATCGGATAATTCATACAAAGAACACCTTGTTCATATTATTGAACGAGGTGTTTTTTTATGTTTAAGAAGGTAATTATCTCAACCACGCTTTGCTTTGCGCTTATGCTAACTGTGGTTTTTCCCGTAAGAGTAAACGCTGTTTCTGCCGACAGTATAACTGCGCCGTCAGCTGTGCTTATGGAAACGTCAACAGGTAAAATTCTTTTTGAGAAAAATTCACACGATCAGCGCCCTTGTGCATCTGTCACAAAGATTATGACTTTACTGCTCGTTTTTGAAGCGATAGACAGCGGAAAGCTATCGCTTGATGATACAATAACTGCTTCCGAACACGCTTCTTCAATGGGCGGAAGTGACATCTGGCTTGAATCGGGAGAAACAATGAGTGCCGATGATATGATAAAAGCTACAGTTGTAGCCTCCGCTAACGATGCAGCTGTTGCACTTGCAGAGCACATAAGCGGCAGTGAGGATGTATTTATTGAGCAGATGAACAAACGTGCAAAAGAGCTTAAAATGAATGATACCGTGTTTAAGAATTGCAACGGTCTTGATGAGGACGGACACGTAACGTCTGCATATGATATTGCAATTATGTCAAGGGAACTTATGAAGCACGAAAAGATTTTTGATTACACGTCAATCTGGCTTGATAATTTAAGGGACGGAAAAACCCAGATTGTAAACACCAATAAACTTCTTAAAACCTACAACGGCATAACGGGACTGAAAACAGGCACAACAAACGACGCCGGCTGTTGTATGTCTGCCTCGGCAAAAAGGGGAGATGTATCGCTGGTTGCGGTAGTTCTCGGCTGCAAAACAGGTAAGGAGAGATTTTCAGATGCGGCGGCATTGCTTGATTATGGTTTTGCTAATATTTCGGTTAAGGAATTAAAACTGCCCGATGATATGCCGCTTGAATTAAAGGTTGACGGTGGAATGGAGAAAACCGTCAAGCTTAACTGTGACTCTTCTTCAAAGGTCGTTGTAGACAAGAGCAATAACGTTGAAATAAAAACGTCAATTGATTTGCCTGAAAGCGTAACAGCTCCGATAAAGGAAAATCAGAAGCTCGGAACACTGACTTACAGCATTGACGGTAAGACGGTAAAGACGTGCGATATTACTGCCGCAGACTCTGTAGAGGAAGTATCCTTCGGTTCGGTATTCGGCGTTCTTTTTAATTCTCTAATTTCATTATAAAAATTGACAAATTGACCTTGCAAAAATACTTGTATTATAGTATAATAAAACAACAAAGGTACTTATATCGGAGAATACATATTTTATTATTCCGAATAAGAAATTTGGAGGAATTATAAATGGCAACTAAACTAACAGACAAGTATTTAAGAGGATTTATCAATGAACACGAGTATGAAGGCGTTGCAGCAGAAGTAAAGGCTGCTCACAAAACTCTCCACGAGGGTTCGGGACTCGGCAATGATTTTCTCGGTTGGCTTAATCTTCCCACTGACTACGACAAGGAAGAGTTTGCAAGAATCAAGGCTGCCGCTGAAAAGATTAAAAAGGACACCGACGTTTTCATCGTAATCGGTATCGGCGGTTCATACCTCGGCGCTCGTGCCGCAATTGAGTTTTTAAATTCTCAGAACTATAACCTTACCTGCAAGGATACACCGCAGATTTTCTTTACCGGTAACTCCATCAGCTCTTCTGCACTTGCAGAGATTATGGAGCTTTGCGAGGGCAAGGATGTTTCTGTTAATATGATTTCAAAGTCAGGCACAACAACAGAGCCTGCAATTGCATTCAGAGTATTCCGTGAGATGCTCGAGAAAAAGTACGGCAAGGACGGCGCAAGAGAGCGTATCTACTGCACAACCGACAAGGCAAAGGGCACACTCAAGGCTCTTGCAGACGAAGAGGGCTACGAAACATTTGTAGTACCCGATGATGTAGGCGGACGTTTCTCTGTTCTTACAGCCGTAGGTCTTTTGCCGATTGCTGTTTCGGGAGCTGACATTGACGCACTTATGCAGGGTGCGGCTACAGCACAGAAAGAGCTTGACAACGACGATTTAATGACAAACGACTGCTACAAGTATGCGGCAATCCGCAACATTCTTTACCGCAAGGGCAAGGTAATGGAGGTTATGGTTTCCTACGAGCCTGCCTACACAATGATGTCCGAGTGGTTCAAGCAGCTTTTCGCAGAGAGCGAGGGCAAGGATAACAAGGGCATTTTCCCCGCAAGCGTTATCTTCTCAACCGACCTTCACTCACTCGGTCAGTACATTCAGGACGGCAGACGTACAATGTTTGAAACTGTTGTCCTCTTTGATAAATGTAAAAAAGAAGTTACTCTTGGTACAGAGCCGACAAACGTTGACGGTCTTAACTTCCTTTCGGGCAAGACAATGGGATTTGTCAATCAGAAGGCATTTGAGGGTACCGTACTCGCTCACAACGACGGCGGAGTTCCCAACATTGTTCTCAACGTACCCGAGATGAACGAAACAGAGCTTGGTTATCTTATTTACTTCTTTGAAAAGGCTTGCGCTATTTCGGGATATATGCTCGGAGTAAATCCGTTCAATCAGCCCGGCGTTGAAAGCTACAAGAAGAATATGTTTGCTCTGCTCGGCAAGCCCGGATATGAAGACCAGAAGGCTGCTCTTGAAGCAAGACTCAAATAATTTCTTTTTAAAGTATAATACACCGGAGGATTTTATTATGGTTACTTTACTTATCGGAAAAAAAGGAACAGGAAAAACAAAAAAGCTTATCGCCCTTGCAAACGAAGCTGTTGCCGCATCTTCGGGCAACGTAGTTGTAATTGAAAAGGGTTCAAAGCTTACTTACGATGTAACTCACAAGGCAAGACTTATCGACACAGAGCAGTATCTTGTTGAGGGTTACGATATGCTTTACGGCTTTATCAGCGGTATCTGCGCAGGTAACTACGATGTTACAGATATTCTCGTTGACTCAACATTCAAGATTTGCCCCGACGCACTTGAAGGACTTGAGGTTTTCACAAAGAAGCTTCAGGAGCTTTCCGAAACTTCTTCAACAAATATCGTTCTTCTCATCTCTGCATCGGAAGATGATATTCCCGAGTCAATCAACGCTGTTTGCCAGCAGGTATAATTGATGTAATTTCAAAAAATCAA
>CAMKNF010000075.1 GCA_946414115.1 uncultured Ruminococcus sp.
AGTATTCTTTTATTGCTTGAAGGATTATTATTTACACAAAATTTTATGGGCTGCCTGTCCCTACGTCTGTAAAGGAAATGTCACTAAATATCTAATAAAAAATCGGGCAATCCCTTTTGTCAGGTTGCCCGATTGTAATTCATTTTATTTCAGTGCATCTATAGCCGCTTCAATAAGCGCAATCTGCTCTCTTTCCTTTGCCGCCTGTCCCTTAACCTTTTCAATTACGGCCTCGGGTGCCTTTGCTACAAAGCCCTGATTGTTGAGCTTGCCCTCGCTCTGTGCAAGGCGTTTCTTAACCTGATCAAGCTCCTTGTTAAGTCTTGCAAGCTCTGCCTGTTTGTCAACAAGCTCGTCCATCGGAATGTAAATCTTTGCGTCAGCCGTTACGATTGTAACAGCTCCCTCAATTTCAAAGCTGTCGGCAACCTCAACCTCGCTTGCAGACGCAAGCTTCTGAATGAATGCTGTACCGTCCTTAAAGGTCTGCGGGAACTTTGTTGCAATGTAAACCTTTGCTTTTCTTGACGGAGGAACGTTCATCTCTGCACGGCGGTTACGGATTGCACGGATTGCCTCCATAACCCTCTGCATTTCAAGAACAGCCTCGGGATAGTCAAGCTCTGCGTTGTATTCGGGATACTTTGCAAGCATAACCGTTTCGCCCTCGTGCGGAATTGTCTGCCAGATTTCCTCTGTGATGTAGGGCATAAACGGGTGGAGAAGTCTTAAAATTTGGTCGAGAACGTAGAGAAGAACCTGTCTTGCGTTCTGTGCATCCTCGCCGTCGCTTGAAAGTCTTGCCTTTACAAGCTCAATGTACCAGTCGCAATAGCAGTCCCAAATGAACTCGTAAACCTTCTGAACGGCAATGCCAAGCTCGAATTTTTCAAGATTTTCGTTGACTTCCTTTGCAACCGTGTTGAGTGTGGAAACAATCCACTTGTCCTCGGTTGTAAGTGTTTTCGGAAGCTCTTGCGGAACGTCGTAGTCGTCAATGTTCATATGAACGTAGCGTGATGCGTTCCAGAGCTTGTTTGCAAAGTTTGCACAAGCCTCAACACGCTTTTCGGAATATCTCATATCGTTACCCGGTGAGTTGCCCGTTGCAAGGAAAAATCGGAGTGCGTCAGCACCGTATTTGTCGATAACCTCGAGCGGGTCAATGCCGTTGCCGAGTGATTTTGACATCTTAACGCCGTTTTCGTCACGAACAATACCGTGCATAAATACGGTCTTAAACGGTGCTTCGCCCGTATGCTCACATGCCGAGAAAATCATTCTTGCAACCCAGAAGAAGATAATATCGTAGCCCGTAACGAGAGTGTCGGTGGGGTAGAAGTACTCAAGCTCGGGAGTCTTGTCAGGCCAGCCGAGTGTTGAGAAAGGCCACAAAGCGGAGCTGAACCACGTGTCGAGCGTGTCCTCGTCCTGATGCAGATGATTCTTGCCGCACTTCGGGCAAACTGTGGGCGTTTCCTTTGCAACGATAATTTCGCCGCAGTCATCGCAGTACCACGCAGGGATTCTGTGTCCCCACCAGAGCTGACGTGAAATACACCAGTCTTTTATGTTCTCCATCCAGTGGAAATATACCTTTTCAAAGCGTTCGGGAATAATCTTTGTTTCGCCGTTTTTTACGCATTCAATGGCAGGCTTTGCAAGCGGAGCCATCTTGACAAACCACTGCTTTGAAACCATAGGCTCAATAGTTGTGTGACAGCGGTAGCATGTGCCTACGTCGTGAGTAAGCTCCTCAACCTTTTTGAGTGCTCCGATAGCCTTAAGATCGGCAAGAATTGCTTCTCTTGCCTCCATAGTTGTCATTCCTGCGTATTTTCCGCAGTCAAGCACCTCAGGCTCGTTTTCTGCAAGCTGACCATTTGCCTTCAGCTCGTTGTATTCGGCAACGTCCTTGGCACCCGTCATATGACCGTCATATGTGAAGCAACGTACGATTGGAAGCTTGCAGCGCTGACCTACCTCAAAGTCGTTGGGGTCATGGGCGGGAGTAATCTTAACAACGCCTGTTCCTTTTTCCATATCTGCGTGTTCGTCGCATACAATCGGGATTTCCTTGTTGAGCAACGGGAGAATTACGTGACAGCCGTGCAGATGTTTGTAGCGTTCGTCGTCCTTGTTGATTGCAACGGCTGTGTCGCCGAGCATTGTTTCAGGACGTGTTGTTGCAATTTCAAGGTATTCGCCTGTTTCCTTAACCTGATAGAGCAGATGCCAGAAATGACCGTGCTGTTCCTTGTATTCAACCTCGGCATCGGAAATTGATGTGCAGCAGTGCGGACACCAGTTTACCATTCGATTGCCTCTGTAAATTTTACCTTCCTCATAGAGCTTGACAAAGACCTCGGTAACCGCCTTTGAACAGCCCTCATCCATTGTAAAGCGTTCACGCTCCCAGTCGCAGCTTGAACCGAGCTTTTTCAGCTGGCTTGTGATTCTTCCGCCGTATTCACGCTTCCAGTCCCACGCACGTTCAAGAAATCCGTCACGTCCGATGTCTTCCTTTGAAATGCCCTCTTTGCGCATAGCCTCAACAATTTTAGCCTCTGTCGCAATTGAAGCGTGGTCTGTGCCGGGAAGCCAGAGTGCGCTGTAGCCCTGCATTCTTCTCCAGCGGATTAAAATATCCTGCAAGGTTTCGTCAAGTGCATGTCCCATATGCAGCTGACCTGTGATATTTGGCGGCGGCATAACAATAGTATAGGGCTTTTTGTCCTTGTCCACTTCAGCGTGGAAGTAGTTGCCCTTAATCCAGAAATCATAAATTTTGTCCTCGAATTCCGAGGGGTTGTAAGATTTAGCAAGTTCCTTTGCCATAAACATATCTCCTCATACATTGCAAAGTGGTAAGCAAAATCATTGCGCTTACATATACTTATATATTATCTCATTTTAGTGTGCTTTTGTCAATCAATGAGAGGAAAATTCTGATGTATTTTGTCTAACGGTACTTTGCAAGCAAGTTAATATTTGCCTTTTCAATATCATTTAAGTATGAGTCGCTGTAGCTCGGATTTTCAATATACCATTCGGTTGATTGGAAATAAGCTCTGATTTGAGAATTCTTGAAAGCTCGTCCGTAGCGGGCGTAGATTTCATTGATAGCCTGCTGAACCTGTGCCGAAGAAAGCATTGAAGCTTCACTGCTGTTAAGTAATCTGTAGGAAGAATCATAAAAAATAAAGTCGCCCTTATATGTGTTTCCGATTTCACTCGGAGATGAGTTCATTGTGGTAATTTTACCGATTCTGTTTGAAGATACCGGCGGTTTTGTAACAGCCCGAGTGGGAGCTGTGCTTGGAGTAACAGGGTTAGTCACCTTTTCGCTTTTAACCGTAACTGTGCAGGACGCTTCCTTGCCGTTTTGCGACTTGCAGGTGATGCTTGCGATGCCTGACTTTACACCTGTAACAAAACCCTCGCTGTTTACAATTGCAACTTTCTCGTCGCTTGAACTCCATTCAAGAACACCGCTCGGTGCGTCTGACGGCTGAGTTTTTGCAAGAAGCTGAATTTTCTTGCCTTCCTTGACGGAAACATTGGAACTGCTCAGGGTAATAGAAGTCACTTCCTTGTCAGTTACAGTGACGTTACAGGTCGCTTTTATATCGTTTTCTGCTTTTGCCGTCACAACAGCAGTGCCTGCGCTTTTTGCCTTTAAGGTACCGTCGGATATGGTGACGATTTTGTTGTCGGAGCTTGTCCAGTCAAGTGACTTGGTTTTTGCGTCCTCGGGAAGAATTTTTGCCGTAATTCCGAGTGAGTCACCGACAGTCATAGTGACATCTGTTTCGCTTAACTCAATGCTCTTAACCTCTTTTTCAAAGCAGGAGCAGAGAATCAAGGGGACTAAAGCAATAATACAAATCAAAAGTGCAGTCTTTTTCATAAATAATGCCCTCCTATTTTGGTACGCCCTAATATTATTTGTCCGTGTGTTGGTTTTAGTATATACTATTTTACAGTTTTTGTAAACATTTTTGTCTTTTTATCGTCAAAATAAACGCATTATATATTTTTTATTTTGTGAAAAAGCTGTTGACATTTTAAAAATAATGATATAAAATATAATTGTATCAATGAAATAATACATATAACACTAAAGGTGCGATGATTATGATTAAAAATACAGCATTTAAAATCAAGGACAAAACCGTTTCGCTTTCGTTAAGTGTATGCAAAAAGATAAAACAGCTGGCGGTATTTTCTGCAAAGAAAGTTTCGGAAGGCACGGGAAAATTCGCTTCATTTATCGGGAAATATGCGTTTGTATTCTCGGTGTTTTCTGTACTCGGAGTAGTTATGTTCTTTGTCAGGCGAGTGCTTGCTAAACAGGGATAGAAAGAACCGCAAGAAGTACTTTCATATACTAAACGAAATACAAAAGAGCCGAGAATGTTTTGCATTCTCGGCTCTTTCTGTGGTCCGCCCGAAGGGATTTGAACCCCCGTTCTCCGGAATCGGAATCCGTTGCGTTATCCAGCTGCGCCACGGGCGGAAACAATAATTTTATCATACGGGTGGATATTATCCGCCCGTATGTTACAATACATTATACCATTATTTTAAAAAATCATCAACAGTTTTTACTCCGAAAGCTCTTCCCAGATTAAATACTGCTCTTCCTGCTCCTGCCGGAGCTGTTCAAGCTTGTTTGTCAGCTCGATGAGCTTTTCATAATCTGCAACAACTTCCTCACTCGAAAGCAAAGCCTGCGTTTTTTCAATTTCACCGTCAAGCCTTTCAATCTCGGCTTCGGCTTTGTTGAGCCTTGTTTTGCGCTTTCTTTCTTCGCTCTGCTTTTGCTTTTGCAAAAAGTAATCGTTCTGCGGCTTTTCTTTATTAACAGTCGCTTTCTCGGCTTTGTTTTCACCGATTTCCGACTTTGTGCGTTCAAGGTAATAGTCGTAGTTACCGAGATACTCCGTCACGCCGTTGGGCGTCATAACAAGCACACGGTCGGCAAGCTTGTTTATAAAATATCTGTCGTGGCTGATAATCAACAGCGTTCCACCGTACTCCTTGAGCGTGTTTTCAAGCTCCTCACGTGAGGACGAGTCAAGGTGGTTTGTCGGCTCGTCAAGGAGCAAAAAGTTTCCGCCTTTTAGCATAAGCTTTAAAAGTGAAATCCTCGCCCTTTCGCCGCCGCTCATCTTTGAAAGAGGCTTGAATACTTCCTCGCCCTTGAACAAAAACGACGCCATTGCGCATCTAACTTCCGTCTGCGTCATATTAGGAAACGCATCCCACACCTCGTCAATCGCCGTCTTGCTCAAATCAAGATTCTGCTGCATCTGGTCAAAATATCCGACCTGAACATTTGCGCCGTAGTCATATTCTCCGCTGTCCTGAGGACATTTGCCCGTTAGAATCTTAAAAAGCGTTGTCTTGCCGCAGCCGTTTGAGCCGAGAATGAAAACTCTTTCGCCTTTTCTGATATGTATGTCAACATTTTTGAACAGATGCTTTTCGCCGAAGGATTTTGCAAGACCTCTGCAAATCAGCACATCGTTTCCGCTTTCGCATTTCGGCTCAAAGTGCATATGCATAGTTTCAAGCTCGCTGTCAGGTGTGACAAGCTGTGCCTTTATTCTGTCGGCTTCCTTCTGCTTGCTCGCCGCAGTAATGAAGTTGTGCTCACGTCCCCAGCGTTTTTGCTGTTCAACAATGCCCTCAATGCGCTTGATTTCTTTTATATCGTTTTCGTACTTGTTCTTAAGCGACTCGTTGTATGCCTTTTTCTTTTCAATAAACTCCGAATATGCGCCCTTGTAGCACATTGTACGGTTGTGCTCAAGCTCAATTGTCTTGTTCGTGACCTTGTCAAGAAAATAACGGTCGTGGCTGATGATTATCATTGCGCCCTTGAAGTCACGCAAAAAGCCCTCAAGCCAGTTTACAGAGCCTATGTCAAGGTGGTTTGTCGGCTCGTCAAGTAAAAGCATATTGCTCTGTGAAAGCAAGAGCTTTGCAAGGCAGAGCTTTGAACGCTGTCCGCCGCTTAAGCTGCCAACAGGCATTGTAAAGTCAGACTCCTTAAAGCCGAGACCTAAAAGTGCCGAGCGTGTACGGCTTTTGTATGTAAGACCTCCGAGATTTTCAAAGCTTTCAATCAGTTGTGTCTGCCTTTCGACAAGCTCGTTGAGGTCACCGTTTTTGTTGTCAATATCGTTTGTTACGGCTGAAATTTCCTTTTCCATATCGTCAAGGAAGTCAAAAACCGACAACAGCTCGTTGTACACGTCAATCCTCGGATTGTTGCAGGCGTGCTGTTCCATATAGCCGACACGTGTGTTTTTTTCAAATGTCACAGTGCCCGAGGTGGGAGAGATTTCGCCGTTGAGAATTTTAAAAAGGGTAGTTTTACCAACGCCGTTTGCGCCGATAAAGCCGACCTTGTCGTTGTTTTCAATGTCGAATGAAACGTCTGTAAAAAGATTTCGCTCGATAAATGTCATTGTAAGATTGCGCACAGATAACGCAGGCATAAAGTCACCCCTTCAAATCATCTTTTCTATTTTACATTAAAAACTGAAAAAGAGCAATACAAAATTGAAAATATGCCAGAGGTTCACAAGTGCGTAAGCGCATATTCCGATATAGAGCAAAAGGTTTGTGGAAAATCCTTCCTCAACTCCCATAAGCTTGTAGACAACGCAACAGATTATAATCAAAACAAGCGGAAGTATACCTTTTATGAGTAATGCTGTCAGGAAGCTGCCTAAAACAGGCTGCATAATAGGGTTTGCTTCGTAAAATTTACCGCTTGCAAGCAGAGCCTGTGTGCAGAACCAGTCGACAAGATTGAGAAAGTAGAGAAAAAATATTTTTTGATAAAACGAAAAGCTGTTGGATTTTTTTGATTTATATTCATTCTGAAAGCTTTTCGGGTTGTTAGCGTAATCCATAATACCGTCCTTAATTTATGTTAATTAAAATTGTTTTTAAATTAAGGATATTATTTGCGATAAAGCAACCATTATTCTTTTTTTAAGTCAGATTTTATCAGGGCGTAAGAGCAGCCAAGAAAAAACTTTAAAAATTTATTAAAAAAGTGTTGACAAAGTCGGTTTGTTATGATATATTATTAAAGCACTCGAAATTACAGAGATTCGCTGGTGTAGCTCAGTTGGTAGAGCAGCTGATTTGTAATCAGCAGGTCGGGGGTTCAAGTCCGTCCACCAGCTCCATTAAAGCCTACTGTTTAGGCAGTAGGCTTTACCTATGAAATTGAATATGGGAGAATTCCCGAGTGGCCAAAGGGGGCAGACTGTAAATCTGTTGTCATCGACTTCGGTGGTTCGAATCCACCTTCTCCCACCATAATGGTTGTGCAAAAAAGATGTAACCGCAAAAAAGTCCGATTTTATCGGGCTTTTTTTGTTGTATCGCCCGTGATTTTTAGTTGCAAAACCGTAGATGTATTTTGCCTATTTCGGCAGTTTTGGAGATTCGAACCCCCGAAAATCAACTTTAAGCCTTTTCCCCATTTTAAAATTTAATATTGTTATAGCAGAGTCAATTTTATAGAAATATAGAATTGGCTCTTTTTTATTTGGCAATCGTTTTAATTTTTTGATTAGAACGGTTGCCTTTTTTTATTTACAAAAAAATTGAAAGGAATGATTGATATGTATTTTACCGACACTCCTGAACTCAGGAAGTTTGAAAGAGAGATGCGTCAGAAACCTAATTTTGACAGGCGCAATGATGAGTGTGATGAAAATGAGATTGCACATTTCTCTGACAACAAAAAACTTAACACAGACAGAAATAAGAAAGAGGTCGGTTGATTTTATGACAATAAAAATCAGAAGTCCCACTCAAAAAACAATGCAATTAAACAACTAAACTTTAGGAGATTTGCTTCTTGTTCAGGCTCCTGAATATAAAGCCGAAATTTTCGGCAGCGCAGGCGGTCGATAATTTTTGTGGACAATGAAAAATCCTTGTGTTATGATTAAATAAAAACTTTAGGAAGGGAACTTTATGAAACGGCTTGTTTTTCATATTGATGTGAATAGTGCATTCCTGTCGTGGGAAGCTGCTCGCAGAGTTCGTGAGGGCAAAGACGATTTACGCTTGATTCCGTCCTGCATAGGCGGTAATCCCGAAAAGCGAACGAGCATTGTTCTTGCAAAATCCATTCCTGCAAAGAAATACAATATCAGGACAGGCGAACCGATTTCTATGGCTTTGAGAAAATGTCCCGACTTGGTAATAGCCGAACCCGATTTTTCTTTGTATGATAAATGTTCTAAAGCATTTATTGAAATCTGCAAAAGCTACACACCTGTTGTCGAGCAATTCTCAATTGATGAATGTTTCCTTGATATGTCGGGTATGGAGAGAATTTATCCCGAACCGATAAAAACGGCATATGAAATCAAGGACAGAATTAAAAGTGAGCTTGGCTTTACGGTCAATGTCGGCATAGGTTCTAACAAATTGTGTGCTAAAATGGCAAGCGACTTTGAAAAGCCCGATAAGGTTCATACTCTGTTTGAGAATGAAATTACCGAGAAAATGTGGACATTGCCTGTCAGTGAACTTATTTCTGTCGGTAAAAATACAGCAGTAAAGCTTGAAAAATCTTATGTCAGAACGATAGGGGATTTAGCAAAGCTTTCCCTTCAAAACATTCAGTCCATTGTCGGAAACAAATTCGGCGAACAGCTGTATTACTATTCCAAGGGCATTGACGAATCACCTGTCCTTGATGTTCCGCCTAAAGCTAAAGGCTACAGCGTAGAAACCTCGTTTGAGGATAATATCACAACAAGAGAACAGGCACACAAGGTTCTGCTTTCCATTTCTGACAGTGTTGCATTTCGTATTCGTGATGACGGTGCTAAAGCTTATTGCGTTGCCGTAAATATCAGAACAAATGATTTCAGGAACAAATCTCATCAAAGGCACCTTGATATTGCTACGGATATTACAACTGAGATATACAGTATTTCAAAGGTTTTGTTTGATGAACTGTGGGACGGACATTCTCCGCTTCGTCTTATGGGTGTTTCTCTGACTGACATTACAATATCTACGAGACTGTATATGCTGGTAATCAGCATACTGACGATGGACGGTACAGC